>LELG01000116.1 GCA_001045575.1 Candidatus Burkholderia pumila | reverse complement strand
CATCGGCTCGCAGTTTCGCTTCACGCTTCCTCCCCACAATCAGTCGCCCTTTCGCAGTTGCGCTTCGCTTCATTCGCTGTGATCAACTTGCGGTGGAACTTGCACCCACGAGTGTGCGCCCAGCATGTGGGCGCACACAAAAAAAAGCGGACGTCACAATCGAATGGTGCCCGCTTCTTAAAAGAGCCCGAATCATGTCCAGGCGATGAAACACGCGTTCAAATTTCGGGAACCATTCCTCTTCGTTGAGCCACGGAATATCCACGTCCGAGATAAACGCGACCATTGCGAGCGGCCTGCCTTCCTGGCGGACGATATTACCGTCCGCTCGCTACCATTCGCAGCGGAAAATCGTACTTGGCGTATCCGCGAGCAAAGACACGGTGCAGATTTCATCCGAATCGTTCTCTTCGACGGACCCGTCCAGCGAAATCAGCAATTGCTGCGGCCAGACGCCGTCCGCCGGATTGTAGATCTTGTCGCTGTCGTGGATTTCGACGAACGCCTCGACGCCGATGCCTCGACGATCCATCTTGCCAAGCGCACGCAGCACCGCCGTGGCACGGCCCGAGTTTGCCTGACGGATGGTGAGATCGCCGCGCGTCAGCGCCTGTTCGAGTTTGGGGTTAATCTTCTGTTCTTCTGTTGCGCCATCGATGTCTCTCTGTTCAATAGTTGCTGTTTCGACGGGCAATGCCCGGACGAAGTTGCAGCGGGACCGCATCATCGCATCATTCAAGATAGGACGCGGCACCCGCGCGGGCAAATCGCGCCATGAAACGACGCTCAAGTTTATGCACGATCGGCCGATATTCACGAATCCGACATCGACTGCGTTGCCATCATTGCCGTGCCGTTCATCGAACCGTGTGTCCTGCCTCTTGCTATTCTGACCGCGCTCGCATCCCGCATGCCGCGGCGGGGTTCGGTGCGGGCGTGCTGAACGCCGTCGCCCACGCGAGCGAAGTGGTCGATGGCATTACGCTGTCGACGCATCTCCAGCTCATCTACAGCCTGCCGCATCAGCGCGAAGTGGGCTATGAAGCGCTGCTGCGCAGCATCGCGCAGGACGGCTCGCTGATTCCGCCGTTCGATCTGTTCGGCCGCGCTCGTCTCCGGTCGTTTGTCCGAGCTCGACCGTATGAGCCATCTCACGCATCTGCGCAATGCCGCGCCTGCCGGATACGCAATGGCTCTTCTCTTCATCGACATTAATTCGTCGACCTTCACCGATCCCGGTTACGCCCACCGCCTCGCCGCGCTCACGTGCGATGCGGGTCTAGCGCCGGAGCGGCTCGTGATCGAAGTGCTGGAGTCGGGCGGCACGGATGTCGCGCACATCGCCCGCGCGACGCGCTCGTTCCGCGCGCAAGGCTTTCTCGTCGCCGTGGATGACTTCGGCGCGGAGCATTCCAATATCGACCGGCTGCTGACGCTGAAGCCGGATATCGTCAAGCTGGATCGCGGCCTGATCCGCGGGACACACCATGTCGAAGCTGCCATGCACGATCCTGCATGGCAACTGCGCAATGCGGCCGATCAGAGGCAGAAGCGGTATCGGCGGAAGCTCGTTCGCCATGTCAGTGGCGTTCGAGCAGCGCCATCGAGATGGCAGCGTTATTCGCTTCGGCGCTCGGGCGCTTCTCCTCTTCCGCCAGTTCCTTCTCCGGCTTGCTGACGACGAACAGCGTCGTCTCGTACTGCTGCGTCCACGCGCGCGAGGCGCGTGCCGGCTTCGTCGAACTTTGCCAGCGGCGCTTCGGTCATCCGTCAGACTCTCCTGCGCGTTCGATGGCCGCTTGCCGCACGCTGCCTCGATCGCATCCAGAAACGCGCGATGCGCTTCCGGAAACACGCGGCGCACGTCCCACAAGAACCAGTCGATGTCTTCACGCCGCGCAGCAGAAAACCGGTGCATCGCTCGGGATGCGCGACGCCGTAGGGAGACCCAGGGTCGTGCCCACGAGCCGCCGAAGATCGCCCATCGATCGATATTCAAGCGCTCTCGCAGCTTTTTCATATCGCTGACGAGCGCATCGATGCCGTTGTGCTCCAGCTTGCCGAACGGCGTGAATTTGCCGCAGCCGCGCTGGTCAAAGAACATGACGCGTCAGCGGTCCGTCCTCTCCAGCGCATCGGCCCATTGAGGTTCATTGCGCCGCCGGGACCGCCGACGACGAGCATCGCGGGCGTGTGGCGCGGAACTTGGACGCGCCAGTAGATCGAGTGGCCATTGCCGACATCGAGCATGCCGTCTTCGAAATCGACCGGTTTCGGGTCATCCATCGTTCTGTTCTTTTGCGAGTTTCGATTCGATGCTCATTGTTGCATCGATCCGCAACGCGCGCAGGAACTCCTTACCTTACGAATGTGTGACTGTTTTTCGTTAGACTATGCTTGTAGATTGTTCTTTCCGGTCCACCATGCGCCGCACTCTCGTTAAATGGCTCTTTGCCACGTATCTGCTTGGCAGCGGCACCATCTGGTCGATCCTGATCCTGCCGCTGTTTCCGTTCGTCGGACGAAACAAGCGTTATCGACTGGCGAAGATGTGGTGCCGCGCCATGGTTTCGATGATGCGCGTCATCACCGGCGTCACGTGTTCGATCGAAGGGCTGGAGCATTTGCCGCACGGGCCGTGCATCGTACTGTCGCGCCATGAATCGACGTGGGAAACGCTGGCGTTCATGGCGCTGTTTCCGCGCCGCATCAGCTTCGTCTTCAAGCATGATCTGATGAAGATTCCGTTCTTTGGCTGCGTGCTGCGCGGGCTGGATATGGTGAGTCTGAATCGCGGCTCGATCCGGCAGGCGCATCAGGCCGTCACGCGAGAATGCGCCGCGCGGCTGAAGAAAGGCGATGTCGTCGTGATTTTTCCCGAAGGCACGCGCGTGCCGCACGATGCGCCGCTGAAACTCGCATCCGGCGGCGTGCGGCTCGCGTGCGCGACGAAGGTGCCGGTCGTGCCCATCGTGCACGATGCCGGCAAGGTTTGGCCCGCGAAAGGCTGGCCGGATCACGGCGGTCATATCCGCGTGATCGTCACGCCATGTCTGCCACTCGAATGCGAGGTTCCGCAGGAGCTGAACCGCATGGCGCAGGCGCAGATGGATGAGGCGCTCGCGGTCCTGCGCTGAAGCGGCTTATTGAAGGCCTGCCATCACGCCGCCATCGACCGCAGCACCGTGCCCGTGATCCACGACGCGCGCTCCGATGCGAGAAACAGAATCGCTTCCGCGATATCCGCAAGCTGGCCGTTGCGGCCGAGCGGATGAAACGCATCGAAGGCCGGCAGCACGTCCTTCACCTGATCGGCGCTCATGAACGTGCCGTAGACCGGCGTTTCGACGATCGCCGGCGCGACCGTGTTGATGCGTATCTTCTCCGATGCCAGTTCGATCGCCAGATTGCGCGTCAGCGCGTGCACACCCGCGTTGGCGGCGGAAGGCATCGTACCGACCGCCTGAAGCGCCCACATCGATCCAGTCTGCACGATAGCGCCGGCGTATGGCTTTCGCGGCGGCTTGCGTCATGAAGAATTTGCTCTTGAGGATGGTGTCGAGGAACCAGTCGTATTCGGCTTCGTCGACATCGAGGAAAGCTTTGGGCCGGAACACGCCCACGTTGTTGGCGAAGATATTGACGCCGCCGAACGCCTGCGTCGCTAGTTCGGCCAGCGCAGATGCGGTCGTGGGCTGTGAAATGTCACCCGCATGAAGCCGGCGCGCCCGCCCGCTTAGACCAGCCGCTTCGCTACTTCCTTGCCGATGCCTGAACCACCGCCCGTCACGATGGTGATTTTGGAAGAAAAACTATCGTTCATGATGTTGTTCGCCTGAAGTTTGGATTCTTGGCGAATCAGAAAGAATTTCTATCAGCAATGAAAGCTCCGGTCCATCTCAACGCCATGCGCGCTTTCGAAGCCAACGCGCGCCACCAAAGCTTCTCCGCCGCCCCGCTGCCGTCGGACAGCTCTTGCACGGGCTGGAGAAATCGCTTGGCGTGCCGCTGTTTCATCGCAGAGCGGGAGGCGGCGGCCAAGGCGCGGCTCGTCCTGACCGAAGCCACCACGCAAGCGCTGCCGGACATTCGCGCAGGCTTCGATCGACTGAGTCTTGGGCTGGAGAAATTGAAGGAAACATCGGGAAGCCGGATGCTCACCGTGATGGTCAGTCCAGCGCTCGCGGCGAAATAGCTGTTGCCGCGCATAAAACGATTCCACGCAGCATCGCCGGACACGGATGTGCGGCTCGATACCACTCTCAGGCCGCTTGATTTCGCTACGCAAGGAATCGATATCGGCGTGCGCTATGGCGCGGGGAACTGGCCGGGGCTGAGTACCGACAAGCTTCTGGGCGAGGAAATTTATCCAGTGTGCTCGCCACCTTTGCTCGCGCGGCGGCATGCATGGCAAATGCCCGCCGACCTCACGCGTGAAACCTTGATCCACGATTTTTCGATGGACAGTCAGGCAAGGCAGGCTTCGCCTCATGGGACGCATGGTTTGAATGCGCGGGCTCGCCGAATGCCAGCACGGACAAGAAGCGTGGCATGAGAAGATCAACAACTCCGCCGCCATCCTGCAAGCCGCGATCGATGGCAACGGCATTGCGCTGGCGCGCAGCGTCATGGCCTCCCCCGACCTATCGATAACCTCGGCGCTCGCGTACTACATCGTCTATCGTCCCGAGTGCGCAGGCTTGCCGCGCCTCGCGGCATTCAGAAACTGGCTGCTGAGCGAAGCAAAATAACGGCACTCAATAAGGCGGCCGCTTCTTCGCAGCGCACAATCGATTCACCGCCGCGATCAGCGTTTCCATCTCGATCGGCTTGCGCAGATACCCGTCATAGCTCACGAACGCAGGCGGGTTCGGATGCCCCGAGATCATCAGAAAAGGAATGTGGGCCATCGACGAATCGTTCTTCATGGTCTGACAGAGCATCGCACCGCCGAGTCCCGGCATCATCCAGTCCGACACGACGATATCTACCGCCTGCGCGCCCAGAATGGCCAACGCTCCATTGCCGTCGAACGCGGACAGGATATTGCAGTCCTCCCCTTGCATGCAGAGGGTCCAGGCTTCAACGGTGGAGGGATCGTCGTCGACGAGCAGTACGGTCTTCATCTTGCAAACGTGTTGGATCGAGCGGACGGAACGGGCAGCGGAACGGGCGGCGGCAGCAACTGAGCGTTTCGCGCTGACCATGGCCGGAGAATTTCGTTTCATCCGCACCGGCACCTTCTCTCATAATATTTCGTTCGCGCGAAATCTGCGCAGTAAATACTCCCTCAGCGAGGATTGCGCCGTGTGGCCCGATCGGTTATTTGCGCGCGGCGCGTGAGCGGCCCGCTTCGCGGAACGCATCGACCAGAGTTTCCTCCACTGGCGAACGTGCCGCATCATTGCGCCGCATCAGGCCGATAGGTTCGTCGATGCTAGCGAAGAGCATCGGCAAGGCGGCGAGCAGGCCGAGCGAGATGTCGTATTCGACCGCGCCCGCCGGCACGAACCACACGGCATCGTTCTTCAGCACAAGCGAGCGTCCGAGCGACACCGACAGCGTTTCGATCAGCGCCGTCAGCACACTCTCCGCCAACTGCCGGATCAGCGTCCCGAACGGCGGCACGAACACCGGGAAGCGCGCGAGCAGCACGGCCGTGAGCGGCGTCTCGAAGGACAGTTCGTGCATCGCTTCCGGCTCGGACAGGCGGCCGATCACCAGATCGACTTCGCTTGCCTTCAGTCATTCGAGCAACTGGGCGTTGGAATCCGTATATACGCTCAGCAAGACGGCGGGCCATTGCTGCCTGAAGACAGCCAGCGCAGGCGGAAGCAGTACGGTCGCCACCGTCGGCAGCACGCCGATAGGCAACGATAGACAACGATCCCGGCACTTCGCCGCGCTCCGCAGCAGCATGTCGACGCCCTCGCGCAGCGACGCCACGCACGCGCTCGCATGCGGCGCGAACAGGCGCCCTTCGCGCGTCGGAACCGCACCGCGCCGCCCGCGCTCGAACAATCGCACGCCGAAAATGGATTCGAGTTCACCGATGGTCTTCGACACCGCCGATTGCGTGATCGACAAGCTATCGGCGGTGCGCTGCAGGCTGCCCAACTGCGTGACGACCAGAAAACACTGGAAATGCCGGAATTTGACGCGGGTGTTGGTGAAGTCGGTATCCATGAGCATCCATTATGCAAAGTCGCACGAAACATCATTTTCCATAACTTCGGCCTTTGTATAAAGTTGTTCTCAGAAAAACGTAGATCAACCCACATAAAACACAGGAGACAGTCGATATGACTTCGCCCATCCTCACGCCGCATGATTGGGAATCGCATCCTCTGTATCTGTCGCCCGGCTATCGTTCGTCAGTGTTGCGCAGCCCGAGCCTGCCGCTCATCCCGCTGAAAGAGAATCTCAAGAACCGCCACGTGCCGATCTACGATTTCAACGACCTCACGCGAATACCACGAAGAACGGCGAGCCGCTGGGCGAGCGCATCCCCGTGACAGGCCGCGTGCTGGACGAAGGCGGCCGCCCGGTGCGCAACACGCTGGTCGAGGTGTGGCAGGCGAATGCCGCGGGCCGCTGCCTGACGGACGACCAGGGCCGCTGCCGCTTCATGACGATCAAGCCCGGCGCGTATCCGTGGGGGTAACCATCCGAACGCGTGGCGTCCGAATCACATTCACTTCTCGCTCTTCGGCTCGCGCCTGGTCACGCAGATGTACTTCCCCGGCGACCCGCTGCTCGACCTCGATCCCATCTATCAGGGCATTCCGGAACATGCGCGTCACCGGCTTGTCTCGAAGTTCGAGATCGATACGACGCACGAAAACTACGCGCTCGGCTACGAATTCGATATCGTGTGCGCGGCCCCGACCAGACGCCGACGGAGTAAGCCAATATGACTCAGTACAAGCAAACGCCATCGCAAACGGTCGGGCCATACTTCGCTTACGGTCTCGTGCCGGAGCAATACAACTTCGATCTGAAAAGCCTGTTCACCGCATCGGCAACGGATCGGGAAGTGCCGGGCGAGCATATCGCCATCGTCGGCAATGTATACGACGCGAATGAGGCAAGCCCATTGGCGACGCGCTGGTCGAAGTCGCCCAGGCTGATGCCAACGGCCGCTACCTGTAGAGCGTGGAAGAGGCGCGCGAGTCGGGCTTTCGCGGCTGCGCGCATGGGCACGGACCCGAAGCTGCGTTATGTCGTCTATACGGTGAAGCCCGGCGCCACCGCCGACGATTCGACGCCGCACCTCGACGTCATTCTGCTGATGCGCGGCATGCTGTTGCACAAGCTACACGCGCGCATCTATTTCGACGATGAAGAAGCCACGAACGCGAAAGACACCGTGCTGCAAAGCGTGCCGGCGGAGCGTCGCCACACGCTGATTGCGAAGCGCGAGATGGGTTCGAATGGCACGATCTATCGTTTCGACATGCATCTGCGCGGCCCGAACGAGACGGTTTTCTTCGATCTTTAAACCGCTTCGTTTCAGCTGAATGTAAAGGCGTCTGGCACTGCGCTACTTAGTGTCGGACGCCTTTCGTTTTTAGATCGCTTCAATCGCCATGACCGACGCTTCTTCGAATCCCACGCTTCTTTACGCCAAGCTGCTTGGTGAGACCGCGCAAATCGGCTGGACGGAGCTTGAGCGCTTTTTTTTGCGCAGGGCAAGCTTATTTGGAGGGGATCTCGACCTCATGAGCGTTGCGGAAGCGGTCGCCAACAACGCACGCAGCAGGTTACGCAATGGCTTTCCGCTGGTTTGGTCGAACGCGTGCAGGCCGCAGGCCGAAACCGCCGCGGATCTCGCCGCGCGAGATCCGGAACTGTGGGCGGTCGTGACATCGCCCTGGGTTTGCGTGCAGGAACGCGCTTAAGCTTTAGCGTGTTCCGTTGAGCTTGCGCCAGAGCATCGTTTTACTGATGCCTAACGCAGTGCAGACTTTCTCCCTGTCTCCCTCGAACGAATCGAGCACGGTGCGGATTTCTTCCGCTTCCGTGCGAACCACGCGCGCCTTCAGCGTTTTGCCTTCGCACGCCGCCGCACTTCGCAGTTCCGGCGCGATTTCCTTCAGAAGCGCTGGCGTCACGAGCGCGCCCGCCCTCTTCCATCTCCACGCCGATCCGCTCCATCGCGTTCTGCAATGCGCGCACGTTGCCAGGCCAGGCATAAGCGGTCATGAGCGTGAGCGCGTCTTCGGAAAATAAAGCGCGCCGCTTGCCGAGCAACAATGCGATGTCAGACGAACGCTCGCGCAACGGCGGCAACATCAGATTCAAGATATTCAGCCGATCCGATAAAACAAGTCAGCGCGAAACTCGCCCGCGCCCACACGCTCGATCAACGCACGATGCGTCGCCGCGATGATGCGCACATCGACCTAAAGCGGTTCCGTCGATCCGAGCCGCGCGCGCGTTGTGGATGCCCTGCGCCGCCAGTTCCTTGCCCGTGCCGCTTTCATCGCGAATCAGCACAGTCGCGTCCGAGCGCGCAAAGCGGCGCATGCGCTGGCGTGCCATTTCGATAGCGGCGCTTTCGCCCAGCAGATCGTCGATGACATAGCGCGCCGTCAGTTGCGGCGCACGTTGCCGCGCCCGCACCGAGCGGTCCATGCGTTGCAACGAGCGATTCCTGAAACATGACGATCGCGCCGCCTTCGCTCCAGTCGCCTTTATGCACGATGTAACTTGCGCTGGGCATCGGCGGCGTGGCCGCCAACTTGCTCGGCATGCCGGATCTGAGCATCAGCACGATGGAAGACGCCTTGATCGATGCGCGCCGCATCACGGATGCATCCTCCCTGCCACTGATGGTCGACATCGATACCCCGGCTGGGGCGGCGCCTTCAACATCGCGCACCATCCGCTCGTTCATCAAAGCGGGCGTGGCGGCCGTGCATATCGAAGATCAGGTGAGACAGAAGCGCTGCGGGCATCGGCCGAACAAGGAACGTGTGCTGAAAAAACGGGATGGTGGACCGCGTGAAGGCCGTCGTCGATGCGCGCACGGACGCCGGCCGTGGAAGGCATCGACGCGGCGATCGATCCGCGCGGGCGCGTACGTCGAAGCGGGCACGGACATGATCTTTCCCGAGGCGATAAAAACGCTCGATGACTATTGCCGCTTCAAGGCCGCCGTGCGCGTGCCGATTCTCGCCAATTTGACCGAGTTCGGCTCGACGCCGTTTTTTATCGTCGATGAACTGAAGAGCGCGAACGTGGATATCGCACTGTATTGCTGCGGCGCGTATCGTGCGATGAACGCGGCGGCGTTGAACTTCTACGAGACCGTGAAGCGCGACGGCACGCAAAAAGCCGCCGTCGAAACGATGCAGACGCGCGTCGATCTGTACAAGTATCTCGGGTATCACGAGTACGAGAACAAGCTCGACCAGCTGTTCACGTCGCGGAAGTGAATTCAGCCAAAGGAGACACGAGGATGAGCGAAGCAGATAACAGCACGCCAAATACCGGCGCATTCAAGCCGAAGAAATCCGTCGCGCTGTCGGGCGTGACGTCGGGGAACACCGCGCTGTGCACCGTCGGGCGCACGGGCAATGATGACTTGCACTATCGCGGATATGATATACTTGATATCATGGGTAGCGACGAGTTCGAAGAGATCGCGTATCTGCTCGTGCATGGCAAGTTGCCGAATGCGGCTGAATGGGGTCATCCGTCGTATAACCTCGGTGGCATTCTGGCCACGGCTGACTAGCTTTCGCGCAACGCGATTGCATCCGGCAAGAAGCCGCTGAGCATGAAAGACGTCCTGATCGCAATGGTCAAGGCGTATGAGATTCAAAGCTGCATCGCGCTTGAAAATTCGTTCAACAAGGTCGGACTCGATCACGTTTTGCTCGTCAAGCTCGCATCAACTGCGGTTGTCGGGCAGATGATCGGTTTGACGCGCGATGAGCTTATCAACGCTGT
>LELG01000115.1 GCA_001045575.1 Candidatus Burkholderia pumila | reverse complement strand
GCTAATCCACTTAATACAATCACGATCGCATCAAGCTGAAACTGAAAGGGCTGAGCCCCGTGCAATACAGCACACTCAGCCATTGGCCGCGTAGTCTTTAACTGTCCAACTTCGTGGGGTCAGTTCATAATATTTCTCAACTTATGGTCTTATCAGGTTATGAGGCTATCTACAGTCAGATCTCAAACATCGATATTTCCCGCCCTGAGCGCATTACTCTCGATAAACGCTCTCCGCGGCTCCACATCATCACCCATCAGCGTAGTGAAAATGCCATCCGCGGCGATCGCGTCCTCGATCTGCACGCGTAGCAAACGCCGCACGTTCGGGTCCATGGTAGTTTCCCAAAGCTGCTCGGGATTCATCTCGCCCAAGCCCTTATACCGCTGCTTCGAAACATTCCGCTCGGCATCCGCGATAAGCCACTTCATCGCGTTTTTGAAGTCGTTCACAGCCATCGACCGCTCGCCGCGCTTGATCAACGCGCCTTCACCGATCAAACCCTTGAACGTATCCGCCGTCGAAACGAGCTGCTTATAGTCAGACGTCAATTGAAGGTCTTCATCGAACACGGAAACCTTCACATTGCCATGATGACGACGCTTGATATGCAGCGAGCGCAACTCACGCACTTGATCGTACGCAGGCTCGACCGTCATTTCAGGCTTCAGCGGATCAGCACGCAAGCGTTTTTCAAGCCGCCTGGCCGAAGCCGAAGCCGCTTCCTCGGAAGACAAATCGATGACCACGCCATCCATCACTGCTTCCAGCGCAGCCGCGTCATAGATTCGGCTAAGACGATCGGCAACGGCCTGGGCCAGCAAATAAGCACGCGCCAATTCACCGAACGCATCGCCCGAAATGGCATCCGCGCCTTCGCTCGGAACAAGCTCGGAATTTTGCAGCGCGAGCTTCAGCATATGCTGATTCAGCTCATGCGCGTCCTTCATATACCGCTCGTCCTTGCCCGCCTTGATCTTGTAAAGCGGCGGCTGCGCGATATAAATGAACCCGCGCTCGACGATCTCCGGCATCTGCCGATAAAAGAACGTTAGTAGCAGCGTACGGATGTGCGCGCCATCGACGTCCGCATCGGTCATGATGATGATGCGGTGATAACGCAGCTTATTCTCGAGGTTGTAGTCTTCCTTGCCGATGCCGCACCCCAGCGCCGTCACCAGCGTCACGATCTGCTCGGAGGAAAGCAGCTTGTCAAAACGCGCCTTCTCGACGTTCAGCACCTTGCCGCGCAACGGCAGAATCGCCTGGAACTTGCGGTCACGCCCTTGCTTGGCCGATCCACCCGCCGAGTCACCCTCGACGATATAAATCTCCGACTTCGCCGGATCCTTCTCCTGGCAATCCGCCAGCTTGCCCGGTAAACCGATGCCATCCAGCATGCCCTTGCGGCGTGTCATTTCACGCGCCTTGCGTGCGGCGTCACGCGCACGCGCGGCATCGACGATCTTGCTCGTGATGATCTTCGCGTCGTTCGGCGTTTCCTGAAGATAATCCTCCAAAGCCTTCACCACGATTTCCTCAACCGGCGCGCGCACTTCCGACGACACCAGCTTGTCCTTCGTCTGCGAACTGAACTTCGGCTCCGGCACCTTCACCGACAGCACGCACGACAAACCTTCGCGCATGTCGTCGCCGGTTGTCTCGACCTTCGCCTTCTTGGCGATTTCGTTATCGACGATGTACTTGTTGATGACCCGCGTCATCGCTGCGCGCAGGCCGGTCAAATGCGTACCGCCGTCGCGCTGCGGAATGTTGTTGGTGAAGCAGAGCATGCTTTCGTTGAAGCTGTCGTTCCACTGCATGGCCACTTCGACGGTCACGTTGTCGCGCTCGTCGACCGCGTGGAACACGTTCGGATGCAGCACCTGCTTTGCCTTGTTGATGTACTCGACAAAGCCCTTCACGCCGCCCGCGAAGGCGAAATCGTCTTCCTTGCCGGTGCGCTGGTCCGTCAAACGAATCCGCACGCCATTGTTCAGGAACGAAAGCTCGCGCATGCGCTTGGCGAGAATATCGTAGTGGAATTCGACATTGCCGAAGATGGTTTTATCGGCCAGAAAATGCACTTCCGTGCCGCGGTTTTTCGTTTCGCTGACCACTGGCATGGGCGACAACTGCACGCCGTTTTCTTCGACGATCTCGCGGTCCTGCACCACGCCGCGTCCAAATTCCATGAAGTGCTTCTTGCCGTCGCGGCTCACGGTCAGACGCAGCCACGCCGACAGCGCGTTCACGCACGACACGCCCACGCCGTGCAAACCGCCCGACACCTTGTAGCTGTTCTGATCAAACTTGCCGCCCGCGTGAAGCTCCGTCATCACGATTTCGGCGGCGCTGCGCTTCGGGTCGTGCTTGTCGTCCATTTTCAGGCCGGTCGGCACGCCGCGGCCGTTGTCGGTCACGGAGATGGAGTTGTCCGCGTGAATGACGACGTGGATGTCATCGCAGAAACCGGCCAGCGCTTCGTCGATGGAGTTATCCAGCACTTCGAAAACGAGGTGATGCAAACCGGTGCCATCCGATGTATCGCCGATATACATGCCCGGCCGCTTGCGTACCGCTTCCAGCCCTTCGAGGATCTGGATGGATGAGGCGCCATAGCTGTTGTCGGGCTTGTTGTCGGGTTGCGAATTCGTGTTCTCAGGCATGGATATTTTCCGGTTCTGCGTCACTGCTTCGACACTTACTTCGACTACTGCTCGAAATTTTTTCAAAACACCTTAAAACGCCAAAGGGGCGCGACGCCCCTTGGAGTGTTTTCGGTAAGAAGCATATCAGATGCGCATGGGCATCACGACGTACTTGAATTCCTCGTTCTCGGGAATGGTGATGAGCGCGCTGGAATTGGCATCGCTAAGGCTCACTTTCAGTGTGTCGACCTTCAGATTCGCCAGCACATCGAGCAGATACGTGACGTTGAATCCGATATCGACCGTATCGCCCTGATATGCGATTTCCAGTTCTTGCTGCGCCTCTTCTTGATCCGCGTTCGTGGACATGATCTTGAGCTGGCCCGGCTCGACGAGGCAGCGCACGCCCTTGAACTTGTCCGACGTCAGAATGGCCGCTCGCTGGAGCGAACGCTGCAACTCTTCACGGCCGATTTCGAACGTGTTCTTGTGCGCCTTCGGAATCGCGCGCTGAAAGTCGGGGAACTTGCCTTCGACCAGCTTCGACACGAGTTCGACCTGGCCGAACGTGAACTTCACCTGCGTCGCGGCAATGTCGATCTTCAGCGAGTCGTCAATGTCTTCCAGCAGGCGCTGCAGTTCCAGAATGGTCTTGCGCGGGATGATAACTTCCTGGTGCGCGAACGAGCCTTCGATCTTCATCGACGAGAACGCGAGGCGGTGGCCATCCGTGGCGACTGCCATGAGTTCGTCGCCATCGACGACGAGCAGCATGCCGTTCAGGTAGTAGCGGATGTCTTGCTGCGCCATGGCGAAGTACACCATGCCGAGCAGCTGGCGGAACGTCTTCTGTGGCACCGACAAGCTCGCGCCGAAGTCGGTCACCTGATTGACGGTCGGGAATTCATCCGCCGCGAGTGTTTGCAGCGCGAAGCGGCTCTTGCCCGAACGCACGGTCAGACGCTTGTCCGACAGGTCGAGCGCGACATCGCCTGACGGCATGGCGCGGAGAATATCCAGCAGCTTGCGCGCGGCGACCGTGGTGGCGACCTGGTCGCTGCCTACGCCGAAGTCGGCGCAGGTGGTGATCTGGAGTTCGAGGTCCGTCGAGAGGAACGACACATCCGTGCCGTTCTTGGTGATTAGCAAATTGGCGAGGATCGGCAACGTGTGGCGGCGTTCTACGATACCGCTCACGGTTTGCAGCGGCCTTAGAAGATTATCTCGTTCGGTCTTGACCAGTTGCATAGAGTTCCTTCGTTGATGTGACGGCCTGCCCGCCGGTTTCGCCACCGCTTTCGTTTCGTACCGGCAGACCACCTCGTAACAAGCGTTGCCGACCCCGCCGGGTCACTCGCGAATGCTTGGCGCCAACCGCCCAGGCCTTGGACGGCTAAAATCACTATTGTGCCTTAAAACGCCCCGGTTCCGGAAAATGGAAGCGTTTTTGCCGATTAACAGGCCCGGGCACGCAATAATCGACGTGTCGTGCTTAGCCCTTGAGCGTCTGTTCGAGCACGTGGAGTTCGTGGTTCAGTTGCGCATCGGTGCCGCGCTCCGCCGCAATCTTGCGCACGGCATGCAGCACGGTTGTGTGATCGCGTCCGCCGAACAGCTCGCCGATTTCGGGCAGGCTCTTCTGCGTCAGCTCCTTGGCCAGATACATTGCTATCTGGCGTGGGCGTGCGATGTTCGCCGGCCTCTTTTTCGAATATATGTCGGCGACCTTGATGTTGTAGAAATCGGCCGCCGTCTTCTGAATGTTTTCGACGGAGATCTGGCGGTTCTGCACCGTAAGCAGATCCTTGAGCGCTTCCTTCGTCAGTTCGATGGTGATGTCGCGCCCATGGAACTTCGAATACGCGAGAATCTTGCGCAGCGCGCCTTCGAGTTCACGCACGTTCGAACGCAGATGCTTGGCGACGAAGAACGCCACGTCCTCCGACAGACTCACGCCTTCCGACGACGCCTTGCGCATCAGAATGGCGACGCGCATTTCCAATTCGGGCGGCTCGATGGCGACCGTCAGGCCCGAGTCGAAGCGCGAGATCAGCCGGTCGTCGATGCCGGAAATTTCCTTCGGATACGTATCGCTGGTGATGATCACCTGCGCCTTGTTCGCAACAAGCGCTTCGAACGCGTAGAAGAACTCTTCCTGCGTGCGCGACTTGCCGGAAAAAAATTGAATATCGTCGATGAGCAGCAGGTCAAGCGAATGGTAGTAGCGCTTGAAGTCATCGAACGCCTTGCGTTGGTACGCCTTCACCACGTCCGACACGTACTGTTCCGCATGGATGTAGCGGATACGCGTGCCGGCCTTGTCCATCAACAACTGATTGCCGATGGCGTGAATCAAATGCGTCTTGCCCAGACCGACGCCGCCGTACAGGAAAAGCGGGTTGTACGAGATGCCCGGATTGTCGGCGACCTGAATGGCCGCAGCGCGCGCGAGCTGGTTCGCTTTACCGGTAACGAAGTTGTCGAAGGTCAGCACCGGGTTGAGCTTCGAGCGTTCGTACGCGGAATCCGGCGCGCCGCCGCGCCACGTGCGGCGACCTGCGGCAGCTTCCTGTGCATCCATGCTTGGGAGATCGAGATCGGCCTGATCGTCTTGCGTCGCTTGTGCCTGAGCGGCGGCTTGCTGTGCCGCCGCTTCCGCCGCGAGCGCGTTGATGTGCGCGGTCGCGTTCGCCTGCGCGACGACGGGCGCGCTCGGACGCGGCGCAGTGGCCGGACCGCCGCCGATCGCGTTGCGCGCGGTGGCTTTCGGGTCGAGCACGAACTGCACGTCGATGTTCGCGCCGAAGAACTCGCGCGCCACATCCGCAATACGACCCGAGAACTGGCTCTTCACCCAGTCCAGCTTGAAGCGATTGGGAGCCGCGATGCGCAAGGTGTTCGCGCCGGCATCGAAGTCGACCGGGGTCAGCGGCTTGATCCACGTGACGTACTGCTGCGGCGTCAGCTCGCGTTCCAGCAGTGCGGAACAGTGTTTCCAGAAATCGTTCATCGAATGCGGTCGTTTTGGTTGCTCCGCAAGCCTGCGCAGCTGTGCTTGCCGAACGTTCGTCTATTCACGGCAAGTCCCAGCACAACCAAGCAGACAAGCTCCGGAGGCTTACGCTGCAAGGGTTTGCGGGCGAACGGCGGGCCGAAGCAAGGGGCGGATATTTAAGAGTAAGATTTGAGAGTAAGGTGAGATTCTAACGCCAAAACAGCAGGTCGCGCGAGTTATCCACAGGGCCATATCAGCGCAATTTTTTTGCCGCCGATCGCGCGCGGATCGGACACGCTAAAGTATTGACGGTCAATAGGAAAACGGTTTAAATAACAGATTTCGATTACGCGAAAACAGAATTCCTGAACCTCCGGCCATCGCGCTTGCCTTGCAGTGACCACACTGGAGCCTTAGCATGCGCGGTCAATCAGCTCAAGTGAGAGCACCATGAAACGTACTTACCAACCTTCCCTTACCCGCCGCAAGCGCACCCACGGCTTCCGCGTTCGCATGAAGACCGCTGGCGGCCGCAAGGTCATCAACGCTCGTCGCGCGAAGGGTCGCAAGCGCCTGGCAGTTTAAATTTGCCCGGTGATGGCTCCGGTTGCCGGCTTCATTGGCAATAGCGCCGACAATGAGCCGCCGGTCACGCGCCGCACAGAAGTCTTGAAGAAGGACATCGTTCTTCAGTTGCCGGCGCAGGCCGCATTCCCCAAGGCCGCAAGACTGCTGAAAACGGATGAGTTCTCATCCGTTTTTCGTTTGCGCCCCTGGCGACGCTCGCCGCATCTCATCCTGTACGGCAAACCCACGGGAAACGAAGGGCGGCTCGGTCTGGTGATCGGCAAGAAGCAGGCGCCGCGCGCGGTCACGCGCAATCTGATCAAGCGGCTCGCGCGCGAAGCCTTCCGGCTGCGGCGCGAGCAGTTGAGCGGGTTCGACATTCTCGTGCGGCTGCACGCGAAGATCGATCACAAAACCATGCCGTCCGCGAGTTCGCCGCCGCTGCGCGAACTCATTGGCGGCGAGCTGGAAACATTGTTTGACCGTGCCGTGCACGAAGCCGCGCGCCGCAGGGCCGAAACCTTGGCGGCACCTGGCGCGCCCGCCGTCGAAGATACATCCGGCAAGTCCGGGTCTTGAAGCGCAGAATGCGTCGGGCTTCGTCCATCGAACAATGATGAACCGGATGCGCAGTGCGAAGCTTATGCAAACGGCACTCATCGCGTTGTTGCGCTTTTACAAGGTTGCAGTGAGCCCTCTGCTCGGCAATCGATGCCGCTTTTATCCGTCCTGTTCCGACTACGCGCGTGAAGCAATTCAGTATCATGGCGCCGCGCGAGGCACGTATCTGGCCGCAAAGCGGCTGTGCCGCTGCCATCCTTTTTCGGCTGGCGGCGTCGATCTCGTGCCGATTCCCACGGACATGAATCGCGCCCGGATGCCGATGTATCCAGGCAGGACACGTTTTCAAAACCAAACGGCGCACAAGCGCTTTCCGATCGACACTGAGACAACGCATGAATATCAAACGCACCGTCCTATGGGTCATCTTCTTCGTGTCAGTGGTCATGCTGTTCGACAACTGGCAACGCGACCATGGGCACCCGTCGATGTTCTTCCCGAGAGCGACGCAACTGGCCAAGACCGCCAGAAACCCGGCACTGGGCTCCGCCACACCTGGCGCGCAGCCGTCCGAACTGCCGAACGCACCGGCCGGCACCGCCGCTCCGGGCACAACCACGCCGCCCGCGACCGCGCAGGCGCAACTTGTCAAGTTCACGACGGACGTGTATTCGGGTGAAATCGACACGCGTGGCGGCACGCTCTCGAAACTCTCGCTCATAAAGGAAGGCGACGGCAAGCAGCCCGACCTGTACATCACGCTGTTCAATCACACGGCGAATCACACGTATCTCGCGCGTACGGGCCTGCTCGGCGGCGACTTCCCGAACCACAACGACGTGTTCACGCCGGTTCCGGGCGCGACGTCCCTGTCGGGCGATGCCAAGACGCTGAGGCTCGCGTTCGAATCGCGGGTGAAGGGTGGCGTGAAGGTCATCAAGATCTACACGTTCACGCGCGGCAGCTACGTGATCAACGTCGATATGAAGATCCAGAACGCCGGTACCGCGCCGGTCTCGCCTTCAGTGTACATGGAACTCGTGCGCGACAACACGCCGGTGGAAACGCCACGCTTCTCGCATACGTTCATCGGGCCGGCTGTTTATACGGAAGCCAAGCACTTCCAGAAGATCGATTTCTCCGATATCGACAAGAACAAGGCATCGTTCGAACCGGCGGCGGATAACGGCTGGGTTGCGATGGTGCAGCATTACTTCGCGTCGGCCTGGATTCCGCAGCAAGGCGTGAAGCGCGATATCTACGTGCAGAAGATCGATCCGGACCTGTACCGCGTTGGTGTGAAGCTGCCTGCGCAAACCATTGCATCGGGACAAACGGTGAATGTCGATGCGCGTCTTTTCGCCGGTCCGGAGGAAGAGCGCATGCTGGAAATCGCGCCAGGTCTGGAATTGGTGAAGGATTACGGCATGGTGACGATCATCGCCAAGCCGCTGTTCTGGCTGCTGGAAAAGATTCACAGCTACGTGGGCAACTGGGGCTGGGCGATCGTGCTGCTGACGCTGCTCATCAAGGCGGTATTCTTCCCGCTGTCGGCGGCGAGCTACAAGTCGATGGCGCGCATGAAGGAAATCACACCGCGTATGCAGCAGATCCGCGAACGCTACAAGAGCGATCCGCAGAAAATGAACGCGCAGTTGATGGAGTTGTATAAGACGGAGAAGGTGAATCCGTTCGGCGGCTGTCTGCCGGTCGTGATTCAGATTCCAGTGTTCATCTCGCTGTATTGGGTGCTGCTGTCGTCGGTGGAAATGCGTGGCGCGCCGTGGATCGGCTGGATTCACGATCTGTCGCAGCAGGATCCGTATTTCATCCTGCCGGTGCTGATGGCCGTGTCGATGTTCCTGCAAACCAAGCTGAACCCGACGCCGCCGGACCCGGTTCAAGCCAAGATGATGATGTTCATGCCGATCGCGTTTTCGGTGATGTTCTTCTTCTTCCCGGCTGGTCTGGTGCTGTACTACGTAGTGAATAACGCGCTGTCGATTGCGCAGCAGTATTACTTACGCGGATGATGGGGAAGGGGAAGAAGAAGGCGGCTTGAGGCTTCTTCTTCGCTTTGGAAGTTGATGTGGAAACGCCCGGCAAGCCGGGCGTTTCTGTTTAGGTAACTCCTCTGGTTTCCATCTTTATCCAAGGGAAATATAATTTTTGAAGTTTGCGAGCAGCTTCTTTTCTTGGTAGATCAGTGATCTCATGGATCAATTTTCTTCTTTTAACACGGTTATCAGCATCACAGTAAGAAGACGGCACTCCTGACGCTGCTCCATAACCATCGAACTCGTCTTCCAGCCCCAGAAGAGCGCGCTCAATCTGTCGAACCAACTTGGCAAGATACTCAAGATTTTTCTTCTGGAATATTCGCTCCTCGCATTCAAGCTTGCGCTGTACTATCTGCAATTGGTTCATTTGGATACTCTGCCCTCCACAGCCTCGCGAGGTGAGTTCCTTTACCTGGATCAAATCTTGTCGTCGTGAAAGGTCTCGTTCCTTGAATGTCCGGTGCCAATGAAAGAAGCGCTTGCCGAAGGTTCGCACCGAATTTTTGCGGGTCTAGATTCAAAAATTTCTTCATGAATACAGTGTCGAAGAAGGGCGCAAAAAATTGGCGCAGTGGACACCGCGTTTACCTCAGCGCAAACCCCGCTCAGCAGGCGGTCTGCGATAATTGCTTGATTTATAGGGTGTTTCGGAAGAACACTTAAAACTGTATTTCGCCTAGATAAGTTATAAAAATCGTAATAGTGATAAAATAACTACCACTCCCGCCCTATAAAACTGCTCCGCCAACTCCTCCAGCAGATACCGATGATGCGGCGACAACGCCTCAATCCTCGAGGCAAGTTCAAGCGTCTCATCTGACGCCGGATACTCCTCGTTCGGTCCGATCGGCTTAGGCGTAGTCTGCGGGTTCCCGCTCGGCGGCAGCCCATAATGCAGCCAGTGCAGATCAACTTTGAGCCACTTGTGTGCTGTCTGTGCTAACACCGATTCCTCCCGAAAGCGCAGGTTGAATCGGTTGGCGAGATCGGTCGCACCGCGCATCTTTTCAGGTGAGCGGGCCATACAAAATTTCAGCCGCTCCGAGAAATGAACTGACGAACTGACCCCAAGAAGTTGGACAGTTAAAGACTACGCGGCCAATGGCTGAGTGCTGTATTGCACGGGGCTCAGCCCTTTCAGTTTCAGCTTGATGCGATCGTGATTGTAGTAGTGGATGTAGCGGTTCAGCTCCGCTTG
>LELG01000114.1 GCA_001045575.1 Candidatus Burkholderia pumila | reverse complement strand
AAGCGCAACACACTTTCGGCGCTGAACGAGCGCGCCGAACGAAGACAACGAGAACGGGGAATCGAAGTGCTTGAACGTCGGGGAATGGTTGCATCGGATTCGGGTTTTCGTCTCTTCTCGCGCGTATTGCGCCATGCCCGCCATCGCGGCGGTGAGCGCCCTCGCCGTCTGTGCGACGCACCCGCCCGCGACGGCGCTCGATTTGCGCCGAAACACATGCGCTGGCCACAAGCGTCAGCACGCCGTTCGCCTATGTGCTCAAATCGCAAGAGCAACAGCACGCCGACGAATCCGGCTCGCGCCTGCTGGTGACGGGTACCGAGGCGCTGCAAATGCGCATCGCGCTGGCCATGCAGTACTACATCGCCAACGAGGACAACACGGGCAAGTTGCTGCTCGCCGCCACGCTCTCTATGTGGCGGATCGCAGTATGCGCGTGCGCATGCTCGTCGATGACCTGAATTTCAAGGACATCGAACAAGATCATGGCGGCACTGAATACGCATCAGAACATCGAGATTCGCGTGTTCAATCCGTTCGGCAGCGCGCCACGTAGCTTCTCCGAACGTCGATGGCTTCACGCGCCGTATGCACAACAAAGGCGATGATCGCGGACAACCAGATCGCCATCGTCGGCGGGCGCAATCTCGGCGAAGAGTACTTCAGCGCCAGCGCCACGCTGCAATTTCGCGATCTCGATGTCTTTACCGCCGGCCCCGTCGTGCCGAAGATTTCCGCGAGCTACGACTACTGGAACAGTTCGATCTCGTACCCGCTACGCGCGCTCAACAAGCAAAAATTCGATGCCGGCGAACTCGACAAAACGCGCGACGACTACAAAAGCCCACCGATGGAGCGCTTAGCCGCGCTGGCTGCTCAAAGACGCGAAGACGGAATTCCTCGTGCTGTCGCCCTACTTCGTGTTGCACGACGTAGGCGTAAAAGCATTGGGCGATGTCACGAAGCGCCACGTCCACGTCGCCGTGCAGGCGGGCTATGCGCCGTACTGCGTGCCGCGGCTGCGCGAGGGCGTCGAACTATACGAATTCAAGCCGATCCAGCAGCAAGGCGAAGGCCGGCCGCGCGCCGGGCTGCTCGGCTCGAAGTCGCGGGCGAGCTTGCATGCCAAGGCATATATGATCGATCGGAGTATCCTCGTGATCGGCTCGATGAATCTCGATCCGCGCTCGGCCATGCTCAACACTGAACTCGCGCTCGTGATCCACAGCGACACAATCGCCGGGCAGGCCGCACGGTTATTCGATCGCGGCATCCCGCCGGACTTAAGCTGGCGCGTCGAGCTTGCGAGTGCGGCCGTGCAGGCGTCGCTTCTGCGCACCGGCTAGCCGCGGCCTCGTCTGGACGACCGAGGAAAACGGCGCCATCCGAACCTACGATTACGATCCCGAGGCCGGCTTTTATCGCAATGTAGTGACGGGCATTTTCACGCTTCTGCCCGTCGACAAGCAGCTTTGAACCTACTTCGAAGGAATCACAGGCCATGACACAGAATGCGAAGGGCGATGTACGCATGGAGAAAGACACATTCGGCGAGATTGCCGTGCCGAACGACAAACTCTGGGGCGCGCAGACGCAGCGTTCTTTACAGAATTTCAGGATTTCGACGGAGAAGCAGTCGCCTGAACTGATCACGGCGCTTGCCATCGTCAAGCACGCCGCCGCTGACGTGAATGACGGTCTAAAGGTGCTCGATTCGAAGAAAGCGCAGGCGATCAAGGAGGCGGCCAGAGAGATCATCGACGACAAGCATCCGGACGAATTCCCGCTAGCCGTGTGGCAGACCGGGTCCGGCACGCAGACCAACATGAACCTGAACGAGGTGATTGCGAATCGCGCGAGCGAACTGCTCGGCGGCCCGCGCGGCGAAGAGCGCCTCGTCCATCCGAATGACGATGTGAACCGCGGCCAGTCATCGAACGATGTGTTTCCCACGGCGATGCATGTCGCGGTGGCGGTCGCCATCCACGAACAACTGATTCCGAAGCTGAAGACGCTGCGCGAAACGCTCGATCAGAAGGCGAAGAAGTTCGCGGATATCATCAAGATCGGCCGCACGCATTTGCAGGACGCGACGCCGCTGACGCTCGGGCAGGAGTTTTCCGGCTACGTGGCGCAGATCGATCAGGGCATCTGCCACGTCGAGGCGACGCTGCCGCATCTATATCAACTCGCGCTCGGCGGCACGGCGGTCGGCACGGGGCTGAACGCGCATCCGGAGTTCGCGGTGAAGGTGGCGAAGGCGATCGGCGCATTGACCGGCCTGCCCTTCGAAACCGCACCGAACAAATTCGAAGTGATGGCGGCGGCGGACGCGTTCGTCGCCGCGCACGGCGCGCTGAAGACGGTTGCCGCCGGCCTGATGAAGATCGCCAACGACGTGCGCTGGTTGGCGAGCGGTCCGCGCTGCGGTCTGGGCGAACTATCGATCCCGGAAAACGAGCCGGGCAGTTCCATCATGCCGGGCAAGGTCAACCCGACGCAGTCCGAAGCCGTAACCATGCTCTGCTGTCAGGTGTTCGGCAACGATGTCGCGGTGAACTTCGGCGGTGCGAGCGGCAACTTTGAACTGAACGTGTTCCGCCCGATGATCGCGCATAACGTGCTGCAATCCGTCCGCCTGCTTGCGGACGGCGCGCAGAGCTTCAACGACAACTGCACAGTGGGCATCGAACCGAACGAGAAGCGCATCGACAGTCTGCTCAACGAATCGCTGATGCTGGTGACGGCGCTGAATCCGCATATCGGCTATGACAAGGCCGCGAAGATTGCGAAGAAGGCGCATAAGGAAGAGACGACATTGAAGGCGTCGGCTCTCTCCCTTGGCTTCGTGACGGAAGAACAGTTTGATGAGTGGGTAAAGCCGGAGGAGATGGTCGGCAAGCAGTGAGTCCTGTAGCTCACCGCACTCAGGTAGAAGTCGCTTCCCACGGATTGATCGCGCGGATGCCGCACGGCGCGCAAAGTCGGCGACATTCCGCGTGGCGATAGTCATGCCGTGGACAAGCGCAGTGGCGGCGATATACGCGTCGCGTTCGGGGCGCGGATCGGGCACATGCTGCAGTTTGTGGCGCAGCGCTTAGCCACGGCAGCATCGATTGGCAACGTTCGGCCGGCAAATTCAGGAGCGACGCGTGTGCTAAGCCACGTCCGCAAACGCCCACCTTGCTCGGCGTCGCGCCGTTCCAGCCGTAGGATGCCTAACTCCAATATAGAAGTTCCAATTCAAACAACGTAACGGCGGAAATATAGAAGTCCGCTGCGTTCTCGCTCGATACCCATGCAACAACGTTGGCATCTGCTTTGCCGTCCGGCCGGCCTTGCGCAATTCGGAAATAACGTTGATATCGAGCAAATACAAATATATTATTCGAATTCAGCAGCACGGGGGAGCGCGTGCAAGCGCGGGAATTCGACATCGATGTCGGCAAGTCCAGGCATCGACAGCGCGTCGACGAGGCTTCGCCTGTTACCCGCAAGCCGCTTGTATTCCTCGATACTCAAACGTGCGCGGGCTTGCCCCAGTCAGTGATAAAGACTGGACCTTCGTTCGCGACCTTCTTTGCTCGTGTGATCTCTGCTGGACAGCGTCGTGATGGTCATGGCAGTCCCCTTAATCTAAATATAATATATGTTACTACATTTAGCCGCCATTTGCCAATCCTCAAACCTTCCACGCCACCACCTCCTCCGGCTTCAACTCCGCGATCGCATCGAGCGCGTCCTTCACACCATCGCGTACTTCGCCAGCCGCTTTTCCTCGTCCGTCTCCGGCACGAACGAAAGCACCGGCACTGGCTGGCCTTTTCATCGACGGCGACGAAGACCATCAAACAATCTGTCGTCATCTGCAATTCACCGACTTTCGGATCGCCCGCGTGCACGGAAATGTCGATGTGTATGGCTCGTGCGCCCCGTCGTCACTACGCGCGCGCAGTCTGACGAGAATCGGCCGTCGGAAGCGAATGAATGTTGCCGACGCTCACCGTCACCGCGTAACGCCCTAACCACATGCCGGCGCACGCATAGGCGGTTTCATCGATCCACTTCATCAGCGCGCCGCCGTGCACCTTGCCGCCAAAATTGACCGAGGTCGGCTCGGCCAGAAAGCGAAACGTGGTTTCGGCGCGGCTTGGAAACGGCGGGAATGGGCGAGGTCGTCGGCATATTCATGGGATGTTTTGTGTGATGCGAATGCGCCGATTATAGAGAGAGTCAAAACGCGCTATTTGTGCACGCTGATGCCTTCGTCGATGGTGCCGTACATGGTAATGCTACCGCCATCGCCCGCCGATGCCGACGGCGCACCCGCGCAGCCCGCGAGCAGCACCACGCCTGCGATTAACATGAAAATCAGCCTGGTCATAATACGCCTGTCCTTGCTTTTCTGCTTGCAAAAAAACCGATTTTAGCCCCGGCCATCATGCATCGACATTTCGGCGCGTAGTGAAACATCGGTTGCAACGGCGCGTTAGAGTTGAAGACATGCCTCACTTCGCTCAAAGGTTCAGGAAAGCCATGACCACGCTCCCCGATTCCGCCGATGCTCGCGCCCAGCATTGCCCCGGCCTGTCGCGCATCGGCGCGCTGCTCGCCGATCCGGGCGGCGCCGCGATGCTCTGGTCGCTGATGGACGGTACCGCCCGCCTCGCACGACCATCTGGCAGGCGAACTCGCCGTCCGCACTTTCGATTCGATGCTCACGCGCAACTGGCTCGCGCCTTCCTCGTCCGATAAACTCGGCGCGATACCGCTCGATGCGACGCCCGAAGGCGCGCAGGCGTTCGCGGAACTGCACATCGACATGAAGGCGCAGCGGGCGCGGCGGGCGCTTCGCGTGTACGTGCATACGTGCATCGATTGGAGCGAGCGGCGGCCGCATCTCGGCGGCACGCTCGGCGCGGCGTTTCTGCAGGCGTGCGAAACGCATGGTTGGATCGAACAGACGGCGGAGCGCCGCGTGTTTGCGCGTGACGCCTGCCGGTCGGCAGCATTTCGAGGGCTTTCTGACGCTGCGGCTCGGTTCATCGACGGCCATCTTCATTCTCGCGCTCGACGACCACACCGCTCAGCTTCGCCTTTCGCAAAGCACGCTGTCGATGCATACGCGCGAGATCGCACCCGGCACGAGCTACGAAGTCGACACGCCCAACGCGGCATTGACGATTAAGTCGCCGGGCGATGTGCGCATCGACGTCGCGCCGGACGGACGCACGACGACGGTGACGGTGCACAGCGGCGGCGTCACGGCGTACGGCGACGGCGCAGCCGTGCCGATCGCGCCGGCCAGCAGATCACCTTAGAAGGCACGAATCTCGGTCAGACACGCGCGAATGCCGCGCCCGATGCGCTCAATCAATGGACCGCGGCCACGATATATCGGAAGATCGCTCGATCTCGGCGCATTACGTATTGCACGACATTCCCGGTTATCAGGATCTCGATGCCAACGGCACATGGCGCAACGATCCGTCGTATGGTGCGATCTGGGTGCCGAATAACGTACGGCGGACTGGGCGCCGTATCGGCAGAGACACTGGGCGTGACAGGCGCCTTGGGGCTGGACCTGTATCGACGATGCACCGTGGGTGGGGCTTAGCGCCGTATCACTATGGCCGATGGGCGTACGTCGGTTCGCAATGGGCGTGGGTGCCCGGTCCACTGGTGGCAAGCGCGCCGTCCGCGTATTCGCCTGCGCTGGTCGCCTTCGTCGGCAATGGCGATGCGGGTGGCATGGATTGGAACGTGTCGCTCGTGTTCGGCGGCATTGCGGCGGCGGGCGTTGCGTGGTTCGCACTCGGGCCGGGCGAGCCGTGGTATCCGCACATGCCGGATGGAGTCCGCGCTACTACGAGCGCATATAACTGGAATGTGTATATCGATCGGTCGATCGGCATTCGTAACACCTACCTCAACTATCACGCGCCGCGCGGGCTGATCGCGTTGCCGTCGAATGCGTTCGTGTGCGGGCAGGCGGTCGGCGCGCATCCTTATGCGGTCGATCCGTCGCGCTGGCGCAATCCGCGCTTCTTTGCAGGCGCGCCCGCCATTGCGCCGGACTCGTGACCGCTACGCGCTCGGTGCGCACCGCGCGAATTACCGGCCGCCACATTCGGCTTCGCGCGGCTGATCGTTGCGACGCATGCACCGGTTGCGCCGCCGGGTTTGGGTGGTGTGCGTCCGGGCAGGACGACGTCACCGCAGCCGCCGCGGTTCGATAACGTGCATCTCGTAGCGACGCATGGACCGGCGCGGACAGTGATTATGCCGCATCCGCCCTCGGCGGGTGAAGTGGCGCGTGGCACCGCTGTGCCGCCGCGTCCGCCTCAGGCAGTGGCTTCACCGATGAGAGGCAACGCCACGCACCGCATGCCACCGCAAACAAATGTCCAGGGCGGTGGCGTGCCGCATCCGCCGCAAACCGCGCAGTTCGGCGGAGATCCGCATGTCTATCGCGGCTGCATGCAAGCACCGCAAGAACACGCTCCCCGACCCGGCCCCGCGCCGAACATAGGCAATGCCGCGCAAAATTCGATTCCGCGTTCATCGCAAGGGATAAACACGCCGCATGACGAACCGCACATGCAGGCGATGCAGCCGCCACACTTTGAGCACAACGCGCCGATACAACCATACATGGAAGCGCCCCGCCAGCCGCAGCCGATGCAGGTCCAACAACCGCGTCCCCAACCGATGCCGGTTCAGCAAGCGCGCCCGCAGCCCGCGCCGCAACAGCCGTCATTCCGTCCCGAGCCGCCGCATCAGCAAATGCCGCAACCGCAACAGGCTGAACAACCGCGCGGCGGTGGCGGCAATAACGAACACCATCACGATTAGCAGAAAAAAAACAACAGCCGTAAAAACGACAACGCGCGGCTTAAGCCGCGCGTTGTCGTTTGTGATTGTGAAACAGTTGTGAAACAGAAGTGACGCAGAGACGAATCAAACCGCCATTGGCGCCGTCAGCGGCTCGTGATGCCGGTAACCCTCCAGCGCAAAATCCTTGGGCTCGACTTTCTCCAGCCATTCCAACTCATAGTGCCTGGTCACCGCGTAGTCCGGCACGCGATCCGAGATGATCAATTGCGGGCTCGGAAACGGCTCGCGCTTCAACTGCTCATTCAGCATGTCGAGCTGATTATCGTAGATGTGCGCATCGCCGATGAAGTATGTGAACCAGCGCGGCTTGTAGCCCGTCAATCGTCCGACCAGATGCAGCAGCGCTGCGCCTTCAGTCAGGTTGAACGGCGTGCCGAGCCCGACGTCGTTGCTGCGGATGTACAGGCACAGCGAAATTTCGCGCGTCGTCGCATTCGGCAGGAATTGATAAAGCAGATGACACGCGGGCAGTGCGATTTCATCGAGCTTGGCCGGATTCCATGCATGAAATAGAATGCGCCGGTCAGTCGGATGCTCGATGATCGTATCAAGACACTGGCGCAACTGGTCGATGGCCTTATATAGCAGCACCTGCTCGCGCCCGTTCTCGACGAAGCTCGTCACGAGCTGATAACCGCGATTGGTGGCGTCGGCGATTTGGTCGCCTGCAAGGGCATCCACGAGCTTGTAGGCGGGCCATTTGCGCCACTGCACGCCGTAGACATCGCCGAGATCGTCTAGACCTTGCCGGTACGGATTTTCGAGCCACTGCGAATTCTCGTTGGCGTTCGCGTCCCAGACCTTGCAGCCGAGCGCACGAAAATCCGCCGCGCTCTTCGACGCGCGCAGGAATCCGACGAGTTCGCCGATGGCCGACTTGAACGCCAGCTTCTTCGTGGTGACAGCGGGAAAGCCTTGTTGCAGATCGAAGCGCAGCATCGCGCCGGGCATGTTGATGGTACGGATGCCCGTGCGGTTGCCCTGCCAGGTGCCGGTATCGAGAATGGCCTGGACGAGGTCGAGATACTGTTTCATTCGATGATCCTTGACACGGCACACGCCGTCGGAATTGAGTCGCTCAAGAAAACAATTTTACCGCGCGCGATGCCCGGCCGCCGAAGGCATCCAAAAGAAAACGGGTGCCGAAGCGCCCGTCCCGATGTTTCCTACGGCCGGAATCAGCCGCGCGTGGCGTGCTCCGGCGGGGCATTGACTTCGATTGACGCATGCCGTTTGCACTCAGCAAACAGTACAGCGTGACGCGCGAAATGCCGAGTTCGTGCGCGGCATCGCCCAGCCGTCCGTGATGACGCAGCAGCGCGAGTTCGATGGCCTGCCGCTCCGCCGCCTCCCATGCCTGCGCCAGCGACACCGGCGCGACTTCGACATATTCGCCGAGTTCGAAATCGCGCGCCGTGATCTGCCGCCCTTCCGACATGACGATGGCACGCTGCACACGGTTGATCAGCTTACGCACATTGCCAGGCCAGCCGTAGTTGTGAATGGCGGCAATGGCGTCCGGCGAAAAACCGCGCAGACGGCGGCTCGCGTCCTTCTTGAAGCGGTCGAGCATGTGCTTCGCCAGCAGTTAGATGTCCTTGCCACGCGCGGCGCAGCGGCGGCTCGTTGATCTGCAACACGCACAGGCGGTGATACAAGTCAAGTCCGCGCGGAACCGACCTTTGACCATCGCCGTCTGCATGTCCACGTGCGTCGCGAAAATGATGCGCACTTCGACGGGCGTGGAGTCGTGGCCGCCGAGGCGTTCGACCTTGCGTTCCTGAAGGAAGCGCAGCAGGCGCGCCTGGCTTTCGAGTGGCAGATCGCCGATTTCGTCGAGGAACAGCGTGCCGCCATTCGCCGCTTCCACGCAGCCGATCTTGCGCTGATTCGCACCTGTCAATGCGCCACGTTCGTAGCCGAAGAGCTCCGATTGCAGCAGGTGCGCGGGAATCGCGCCCAGCTAATGGCGACGAACGGCTGATCGCGTCGCGCCGAGCGTTCGTGGATGGCGACCGCCGTCAGTTCCTTGCCCGTGCCGGATTCGCCGGAAATAAACACCGGCGCGTCCGTCATGGCGACTTTGCGTATGGAGCGGAACAGCGCGAGCATGGCGTCGCACGACGCCGACCATTTCGCCTTCGGCGCGGCCTTCGCGCGCATCGTTCGATGCGCAGCGCGACCATGCCGTACGCGTGACCGACCGAATCCACGACGCGGTCGTTGGACGTCGGCAACGTCACATAGTCGAAACGATAGTCGCGGATCAGGTGACGTACCGCCGCCTCTTCCAATTGGCCCGAAACCGTGGCTGCGACCCAGCCGACGTTCGTCATCGTTAAGGACGATTCGAAGGGAAGGCCGCCAGTTCTCGTGATTCGAAGTGACTCGACAGATCGAGCAGACCGCCGCTCGCCAAATCGTTACGCCAAGCCTTACGCGTGTCGCGGGCGCTCGACACGATTTCGATTTGCCACCCGCGTTCCTCGAAACGCGCGCACAGCGTCTCGCTTGAATTGCGAACATTCAAGATGAGTTGCCGTTGAGCGACGTCCAATTATTCAGATCCTTGGTTCAACTTTCGTTGAAAAAGGTCGCGGGTTCAGGCTCGCACTGCATGCAAATTTCGACGCCTTCGCACCTCTGGGCGAACGGACTTGCAGTTAGTTTATAAAGCGGCCCCTGTATGCGACGTCTCTCACTCCCGCATCCTTTTTCGCGAAATCCTAATTCTTCGCCGTTTTTGTGACACTTCTATAAACCAGAAACCCCACAAAAAAATATTGCCGCAGGGGTCTAGTGTTGCGAGTTAACAATTAATTGAATGATTAGCTGCTTGTAGTACTGTGCGATGGACGGCACGTACTTCAAGAGGTGGCGAAGAGCGGAAGACCCAAGGCGGAACTCGTGTTGAGTGACTCGGAGCGCGAACAACTCAAGGCATTGACAATGCGTCGCAAGACAGCGCAGGCGTTGGCGTTGCGAGCGCGGATTGTGCTGGCGTGCGCGAAGGGCGTCGACAATAAGGATGTTTTGGCAAAACTGCGAATCACTCAACAAACCGTTTCGAAGTGGCCGGCAGACTTTGTTGCTTATCGTTTGGATGGTCTGCTCGATGCGCCGCGCCCCGGCGCGCCGAGCACGATCGAGGATTCGCATGTTGACGCGGT
>LELG01000113.1 GCA_001045575.1 Candidatus Burkholderia pumila | reverse complement strand
CTCATCTGCTCCCCAAAATCCCGCTTGCGCGTGCGCTTGGTTGACAGGTTCAAGCCGAGATAAAGTTGCGTCATTGCGATGCTTCTAGGTCGTAGCTAATATCAGAGCATTCCTAAGCGACATATTATGCGCATGTAGTTACGAAGAGTTTCCTTAATAGTCCGAAGCGGCTTTTTCGAAGCGTTTCAAGGAGCTTTACGGCGTAGTGCCGGAAAGATTCCGACAGGTCAACGGCCTCAGCTAAGCTGATCTGACGATAATACCCATCGCTTTTTCTGACACACCCTTCGAACAAATCTGAGCGCGGGCGCTGCACAATTGCATCGCCCATTCCGGCGTTGCATTGCCTGAACGATTCCTCAATGCTCCTTTGATAAGGACACGAGAAATAATGGGCTCGATCATATCGATCGTCTTTGCCTCGTTCGTAGCGATGGCGTTGTTCGTCTTCTTCCTGTTGTCGGTCTCGAAGGTGCACCAAGTCTTCGTCGGACTCGATGTCGCCAAGATCACTAGCGCACAGGCGGCATCGCACGACCTGCAATCCGTGCACACCGATCTGACCATTAATTAAACTACCGCGTGGATCCGCTGCGCGTGATCGCGCTCGCTGTATCGCAATTCTCCGACGCTCAACTACGAGGTGAACTACGTGCAGCCCGCGATGTTCGAAGTGTTCAAAAGTGTTCAAGTCGGTGGTGGCGCGTTATACGGCCGAAGAACTGGTGACGAAGCGGCAGCAGGTTTCGGAAGCCATACTCGCGGGTCTTCGCACGAAGCTGCAAGGTTATGGCCTGGTGATTCAGGATATCAACATGACGAACTTCAAGTTCAGTGCGGCGATCGAAACAAAAGTGAGTGCGAGCCAGCGCGCCGAGCAGGCGGAACGCGAACTGGCGCGCGGTGAAGCGGAGTCCATCGCAATTCAGGCGCAGGCGGTCAAGACGAACGGCGGCGAGCAGTATCTGCGCTTGCAGGCGCTCAACAAGTGGAATGGGGTGCTGCCAACTTATACGGGTGCTAATTAATGTGCCGCTGCCGTTCCTCAATGTGCAGCAGCGATAAATAACCTCCCTCGACGGCGCGCCCAGTTGCGCCGCCACCGCCAGCCCGATCGACCACGGCGCTTTATTCACGATCCCTTCCACGCCGATGGGACACGTGATCTCCGCCATGCGTTCAGCAGCAACGCCCCGCTCCATCAGCCGCCGCTCGAACTTCACCCGCTTCGTCACCGATCCGATCAGCCCGAAGTACGCGAAATCCTCACGCCGCATGATCGCGCTGAGTCAGCGCGAAGTCGAGCGAATGATCGTGCGTCGTCACGATGAAATACGCGCCCGCCGGCGCTTCATCGACGATGGCATCCCCGGCAAGTCCGTCTCTTCGATCTGCGCGTTCGCCGGGACTGCATCGGGAAAAAGCCCGTCGCGCGCATCAACCCATTGGACGACGCACGGCAGCGTGCCGAGCACCTTCACGAGCACGTAACCCACGTGGGCCCGCGCCGAACAGGATGACGTGCATCATGCGCTCCTTACCGCGTTGACCGCTTTCAGGATTTCTTCCGCCGTCGCAGGCGCGTTCAAAGGCGGATTGATCCGATGCCCACCAACCGCGGACACCGCATCACGAATCGCAAAGAACACGGAGAACGGCAGCAACAAAGGCGGCTCGCCAACGGCCTTTGAGCGATGAATACTGTCTTCCGCATTCTGGTTCCTGAACAACTCGACGCGGAAGTTGGCGGGCATGTCATTCGTCGTCGGAATCTTGTAGGTGGAAGGCGCGTGCGTCATCAGCTTGCCCTTGTCTCGTTCCACCACAGTTCCTCGGTCGTCAGCCAGCCCATGCCCTGCACGAAAGCGCCTTCGACCTAACCTTTGTCGAGCGCCGGATTCAGCAACGCGTCCACGTCATGCAACGTATCCGCGCGCATCTCGCCGGTGAGCGTATCGACGACAACTTCCTACACCGCCGCGCCATACGAGTAGTAATAGAAGGAAAATGGGCGGCCCTGCATCGTCGCCTGATCCCAGTATTCGCCAGCCGTTCACGCAACTGACGCGCCGCATCCTGCGCGGCCTTGCCGTTCAGATCCGTTCCCGTCGATCCCGCCGTCGCCGACGTATTCGCCACCTTGCTCGTATCTGTCGCCGTGACGCGCACGCGCTCGAAGTTCACGCCAAGCTCATGCGCGACGACCTGCGCCACCTTCGTGTTCAGGCCCTGACCCATTTCGGTGCCGCCGTGATTCACAAGCATCGAACCATCGGTATAAATGTGAACCAGCGCACCTGCCTGATTGAAGTGCGTCACATTGAACGCGATGCCGAACTTCACCGGCGTCAGCACAAGACCCTTCTTGAGAATCTCGTTGTTCGCTTTGAACTCGTTGATCTCGGCGCGGCGACGGCGATATTCGCTCGTCTCTTCCAGCTCCGCGATCAGCTCATTAATGACGTTGTCTTCGACGGTCTACCCGTACGGCGTTTTGTTGTTCTCCGTCTTGCCATAAAGATTCGCGCGGCGCACGTCGAGTGAATCGTGGCCCACCGAACGCGCCACGTTATCCATGATGTATTCGATGGCGAACGTGCCCTGCGGCCCGCCGAAGCCACGAAACGCGGTGTTCGACTGCGTATTGGTCATAGCCTTCGATCTTCACATCCGACAGCCAGTACGCATTGTCGAAGTTACAGACGGCGCGCGTTATCACCGGTCCCGACAAGTCGGCGGAGAAAAGCCGCAGCGCGAAATTATGTCGACGGCGATGCCATCGATCTTGCCGTCTCATAACCGATTTCGAGTTCTACACGAAGTCGTGGCGTTCGCACATGCGCGACGAGATGCTGCATTTCTGTCGGATGCTGCGTCGAGCAGTATACGAGACGTGCATGCCGTCGTCGTCCTTCGGCCCGGCGTACGCAATCTGGCCTTCGAGATAAAACTGCTCCTGGCCGCCGAGCTTCATCGCGCCGCGTTCGTGATGCGCGGCCTTCGACATGCGCGTTTCGGCGTCGCCGCGCGAGAGCTTCAGCGAATTCCGAATTCAATACGTACGATTCGGCACGGCGCGCGTCTTACAGCGTGAGGATCGGCACCAGATCTTCGAATTCGATCATCACGCGGCGCGCAGCCAGCCGCGCCGTATCATGCGATGTCGCCACGACGATGAACATCGGCTGACCGACGTATTGCACGATGCCTTGAGCCAGCACCGAATCGTCGTGGATGAGCGGGCCGCAGTCGTTGACGCCAGGAATGTCGTCGGCGGTGAAGACGGCGACGCCGGGCGTGGCGCGCACGGCATCGAAATTCATCGACATATTTTGGCGTGCGCTTTCGGGCTGGTGCCGAGCACGGCGTGCAGCGTGCCTGCGACGAGCGGAATGTCGTCCGTATAACTCGCGCGGCCGCTCACGTGCAGATGGCGCGGACTCGTGCGGACGCGAGACGTGCACCTGCTTGAAATCGTCGACCTCGTTGGCGAGTGATTGAGCGTCGGCGAGAAAGGTTTCGGCTTGCTGATTCATTTTGTATATCCTTACTTCGCTTCGACCAGTTCGATGGCGCGCAAATCCAGCTCTTCGACTTATCGAGCGGATTGTGCGGGCGCGTCTCCAGCCAGAAGCGGTAAAGCAGGCTCTTCGCGCTGTCGAGGCGATAGTCGCTGCTCGCGCGCATATCGATGAGCGGCGCGTAGTCACGGCTCAACGCGAGCATCGCGGCTTGCGCGGTGGCTTCGTGCCAGTGAGCATCGCTCAAAACGGCTTCTGCGTGCGATGCGCGCTTCGGCGTCGCCGCCATGCCGCCGTAGGCGAGGCGCGGCTCGCGGATCGTGTCGCCGTCCTTGATGAACGAGAACACGGCGTACACGGCGGCAATGTCGGAGTCGAAGCGCTTCGACAACTTGTACGCGCGGAACTGCAATTGAGCGCGCTTGCCGGTGCGCGTCGGCACTTTGATGGCGGGCGACGAACTCGTGCTCCATCATGTCTTTCTTCTGATACGCGATGTACAAGTCTTCGAGCGCCATCTCACGTGTGCTGTACACGTTCCTCTGCTACCTGACGATCGGCATTCCGCTGGCGGTATTGCCAGGTTTCATGCACACGGATCTCGGTTACGGATCGGTAATGGCGGGCGCGGCGATTAGCGTCCAGTATTTCGCCACGTGGCGTCCCGCCCGCTCGCAGGCCGCACGATGGACACGCTCGACCCCAAAGAAACCGTTCTCTCGGTCTAACGGCGTGCTACTGCTGGCGTCCGCGCTGGCGGCGCAATGGCATGCAGTGAATCTCGCATTGCTGGTGAGCGCGCGGCTCGTGCTCGGCTTCGGCGAAAGCTGGGTCGGGACGGGCGCGATTACGTGGGACATCGGACGCGTCGGGATTTCGCATAACGCGAAGGTCATTTCGTGGAACGGCATTGCGACTTACGGGACGCTGGCGATCGGCGCGCCGCTGGGCGTGGTCATCGAGCATGCAATCGGCTTTGCGTCGCTCGACGTGATCTTGATTGCGCTCGGCGCGCTCGGATACTGGCTCGCCACGCACATGAACCCCGTGCCGATCGTACATGGCGAGCGTATGTCGTATCGCAGCGTGTTCTTCCGCGTGCTGCCGCAGGCATGGGGCTGGCGCTCGGTTCCGCTAACTTCGGTTCGATTGCAGCGTTCATCACGCTGTTTTATGCGACGCATAACTGGCCAAACGCGGTGCGGTCGCTGACCGTTTTCGGCACGATGTTCATCGGCGCGCGGCTGCTGTTCGCCAACACGATCAAGACGTATGGCGGCTTCCGTGTGGCGATCGTGTCGTTCTTTTGCGAGTGTGTTGGGCTGCTGCTGTGGCTCGCTGCCGAGCCGACCTTCGCGCTGGCGGGTGCGGCGGCGTTGTCGATTGCACTCGCTGTATGTGCGGGCTGGGCGTGGGGTGGGTAGGCCGGCGACGGCTTGATTCCGGCCCGTCCGCGCCGCTTCACGCACCGCGCATTCGCTCCCGCGCGCGCTCCATTACACTTTGTGCATGGGCGATGAACTGAGGGTCATCGCCTCCCTCTTTCAGACACGCACGCGGCGAAATATCCGGCGATGTCGTCTTCATCTTGCAGATAGTCGGCCGAATTCCACGGCCGCGTCTTCAGTCGGTCCATCGTTTGCTCCTTTCGAACGCGAAAGCATCGCACCATGCGGCCGTGCACCCGGCGAGTTTGTCTTAAAAGCCCCCTCTGGCCCACTCGCCTCCGCTTTATGAACTCGACATCTGAAGATCGCTGGCGCGACTTGCGCCCGGACCCGGAAAGCGACACTCCGCTCTATCTTTAGCTCGCCCGCAAGCTCGCCAACGCCATTCACGACAATCGCTGGAACGCCGGCGAAGCGCTGCCCTCGGAGCGCGTGTTGTCGGATGCGCTCGGCGTGTCGCGCATCACATCGAGAAAAGCGATCGCGCTGCTGGTCAAGCAAGGCCTCATCCGCCGCGAGCAAGGCGCGGGCAATTTCATCACGCCGCGCGTCGAAGATCCGCTGTCACGCTTGTCGAGTTTCTCCGAAATGCTGCGCCGGCGGGGCTTCAAGCCTTCGTCGAAATGGCTCGCGCGCGCCATCGAACCGGCTAATCGCGATGAAGTCATTCAGCTCGGTCTTTCGCCCGCCGCAACCGTCACGCGCCTGAAGCGTCTGCGTCTGGCCGATGACATCGTCATGGCCGTCGAAAACTCCACGCTTCCCGCCTCTTGCATTCCCGATCCCGACGCCCTCGGCGATTCGCTCTACAGCTATCTCGATGCGCGCGGCCTGCCGATCGTGCGCGCACTCCAGCACTTCCGCGCCGTGAACGCGAGCGCGGAGATCGCCGGGCAGATGGGCATCGCGCCGCACGATGCGCTGCTGCTGATCACGTGCGTCGGCTATACGGCCGATGGCCGCGCCATCGAACTGACCGATATTTACTGTCGCAACGACTACTACGACTCCATCGCGGAGCTTCGCAAATAAAGACGCACATCCGCCACGAATAAGCCCTATGACCGACACCATCGCCAGCAACACGCCGTCCGACCGCGCGTTGAGCATCATGCTGTGGATCGTCGCCACAGGCTTTTTCATGCAGACGCTCGATTCGACGATCGTCAACACCGCGCTTCCGCCATGGCGCACAGTCTCGGCGAAGCGCCGCTGCGCATGCGGGGCGTGGTGATCGCCTATTCGCTGACCATGGCGATGATGATCCCCGTCTCCGACTGGCTCGCCGACAAGCTCGGCACCCAAGCGCGTGTTCCTGAGCGCGATCCTCATCTTCACGATCGGCTCGCTGTTGTGCGCGAAGGCGCAGTCGCTGACGGCGCTGGTGGCGTTCCGCGTCGTACAGAGCGTCGGCGGCGCGATGCTGCTGCCCGTCGGACGGCTCTCCATGATGCGCGTGTTTCCCGCCGAACGATACTTGTCCGCGCTCGTGTTCGTGGCGATTCCGGGCCTCATCGGACCGCTGATCGGCATCGGCCCGACGCTCGGTGGCTGGCTCGTGCAGATCGCGTCGTGGCACTGGATCTTTCTGATCAACGTGCCGGTGGGGATCGTCGACTCTATCGCAACAAATCTATATATGCCGGACAGCCGCAATCCCGCGACCGCGCCCTTCGATCTCGCGGGCTATCTGCTACTCGCCATCGGCATGGCCGCGCTGACTATCTCGCTCGACGGTCTCGCCGATCTCGGCTTGCAACACGCGGTCGTGATCGTTCTACTGGTGCTGTTGTTCGGATGCTTCGTTGCCTACGGCCTGCACGCGACGCGCGCCGCAACCGATTTTTTTCGCTCGATCTGTTCAAGATTCACACGTTCAGCGTCGGCTTGCTGGGCAATCTGTTCGCGCGCATCGGCAGCGGCGCGATGTCTTATCTGATTCCGCTGCTGCTACAAGTGAGCCTCGGCTACAAGCCCTTCGAAGCGGCCCGTCACGCGTCTCATCGAAAAGCATGGTTATCGACGCGTGCTGGTGGTGAACACGGTGCTCATTGGCTTGATGATGGCGAGCTTCGGCCTGATGAGCGCGCATCAGCCGCTGTGGCTGCGGCTCGTGCAACTGGCCATCTTCGGCTCCGTCAGTTCGATGCAGTTCACCGCCATGAACACGCTCACGCTGAAGGACCTGGGCACGGGCGGCGCGAGCAGCGGCAATAGCCTGTTCTCGCTCGTGCAGATGTTGTCGATAAGCCTCGGCGTGACCGTCGCCGGCGCGATTCTCGCAATGTTCACGGGCATCCTGCCGCGCGTCACGGAGTCGAATACGTTGCCTGCGTTTCATGCGACCTTCCTTCCTGTGCGTCGGCATGATTACGGCGGCGACCGCGTGGATTTTCGGGCAGATCGCGCCGGAAGTGCGGTCGGTGAAACGCAAGCCGGATTCGTCGTAATCGAATTGAGAATGGCGTCGCACTAAGACGGTGCGCGCGGTACCGGAACGCGACGAGTTTGGCTTCTCAGAGAATCAATCGACACATAAATGCCGGTTGCGCAGCCCGCTCAGCCGCGTCGCAATTGAATGCGCATGCTTTTTGCGTCTTTCCCGGCGAGCCCGATCCGGTAAACTATCTCAAAAAATTCACCCGCCTATCTGTTCCGAAACCCGATTCTCATGAGCATGGTTGACCTCGACTCTCTCGGCTTCCGCCCGCCGCGCCCCGTCGCTGGCGATGACGGCTCGCGTCGCACCGTCCTGTACGGCGAATACACTGTGTTCAGCGTGTTTCAGCCGGTGTTTTCCGTATCGCATCGACGTGCGATCGGTTACCACGCGTCATTGCGCGCGCAGGACGATACGCATCGGCATGTGCCATCGCATGAGGTGTTCACGCAGGCCGCGCGCCGTGGCGATCTGCTCGAACTCGGGCGGCTTGCGGAATCGCTGCATCTCGGCAACTTCAATGCGTTCGACAGCCACGATGAATGGCTCTTCCTGAGCCTTCACCCCGCTGCGCTAATGGACACCAGTTACGGCGATGCGCTCGTCTCCGCGCTGAAGGACATCGGCTTGCCGCCGCAGCGCGTGGTGCTCGAAGTCCCCGAGCAGGCGGGCGGCGAGACGACGCGCTTCACCGAAATCGTCGATACGCTGCGCAAGTCGGGCTTTCTGATCGCGCTGGATGGATTCGGCGTGAAGCATTCGAATATCGATCGCATGTGGCAATTGCGGCCGGATATCGTCACGCTCGATCGCTGCATTCTTCAGCAGGCGACAGAGCATTCGCATATCGAGCGTGTGTTGCTGCGGCTGGTTTCCTTGCTGCATGAGTCCGGCCAACTCGTGCTGATGGGCGGTCTGTCAACCGAACGCGATGCGTTAATCGCGCTCGAATGCAACGTCGATTTCGTGCAGGGCGCGTACTTCGCGCAGCCGAGCATCGAGGCCGTGCATCCGCAGGTTGCGGCAAGCACGATGGATACTTTGACGGCGGCTTCGCGTGAGTGGATCGCGGCGCGGGATCGCGCGCAGGCGACGCGGCTGGAGCCGTATGTGAGCGGGCTCGAACACGCATCGGTCAAGCTGATGATGGAAGGTGAATCGCTGACAACGGCGACGAGCGAACTGCTGCAACTCGCGGACACCGCGCGCTGCTTCCTGCTCGATCAGGCGGGACGGCAGATCGGCGATAACGTCGTGCCGGTCAGGCGGACATCGCAGCGCGCGAAGCGCTTCAGTCCGCTGCTGCATTCGGAAGGCGCGAGCTGGGAGCAGCGGCCGTATTTCATCGAGGCGCTGCGCGCGCCGGGGCGTGTGCATCTGACTGCGCCTTATTTGTCGATCAACGAGGCGCACTTGTGCGTAACAGCTTCGATTGCGGCGCAGACGCCTTATGGCCTGCAGGTGTTGTGCGTCGATATCAACTGGGAAGCGGCGCCACGGCGGCGTTGATTCGTCTGGCTGATCGCTTACGACGACGGTTCGTTCGTGTCGGGACGCAGAAGGGTCGAAGCCTGGGAGCATAAGCGCGCCGGAATGCCGGCCGAAGTAAAGCAGCGCGGCGGCGGACCAGGCGGTGAGGCAGAGGAAGGCGAAGCGTTTCATTGCTGGATGCTTTTTACGGATGCGGTTCCGCGTCATTTTATTTCGAAGACTGGTTGTGCGCTGACGCTGAGCAGCTAATTCTTGGATCACATCAGCGTTGATCGACAGTTTTCAAGCCTCTTATACTTCTTTGTGAATCCAATCGGTTCCACCAGCCGGGTCAAGTCAGAAAAGCTACGTAAAGCTAATGAAAGAACGTAGTGCCGCTCGGGAAACCGGGCCCCACCTGGAGTGGGTAAGTTATCGGAAGATAATGAGAGAATCTTGTCCGCGACGGCTACCTTAGGGCAGCTGTTTGTCTTTGTGCGCTACGGGCAAATTTTTCGGCCTTCCATGGCTGCGAGCAAGATCTACGGAGCGTGACCTTCTTTGCCGATTGCTGCCGCTTCGAAAGGCCATCTCGAGTATGTACGCCGACTGCACTTGCAAGATCAAACAGTACTTACGCGCCCTTGACTTCACGACTTCGAAGAACACGGTATAAGTCGAGGGTGCACCCGATTCGTCTGTCATTTCGAATATCACGAAATTGGTCTGTCGATCGTCGGCCAGAATGATTCGTCTCATTGGTAAAGTCAGGATGAGGTCGCGCAGGAATCGTTTCGACATGTCGTAGAGCGTCCGACAGAGCATGCGCTGCTCGCGGCCATAATCATATATCTCGTTCTTCGGAATGGAAGACTTCAGGCGCTCGGTTCTCGAAAAATCGTGCATAAAGCAGTGACATGAAAAGAACACGATCACTGACACGATGAAGCGCGATTCGAGTTCAAACTGAAAGCCAAACGGATCAAGGTGAGTGAGATCCCAAATCTCCTCGCCAACGTTCAGCATACCGAACGATTTGGATCGGTCGACGGGCAAATCGGAAAACGTCTAGAGCTTGTATCCACATCGAGTGCAGTCCTAGGAAGCGCTCATTCTATCGACCCTTTCATCCACTTTAATGATTAGAATTCCAATTTATCCATGACGATACACAGCAAAATCGGTATAGGGGGCGGGCCTCACGGCCCGCCCCTCCCACACAACCGCGCATAAGGGTCCGTACACAGCGATTCGGATTGGTGATCGGTTGGCCCGGCTATCGACGCAACGATGGAAGGCCAAGGGAGC
>LELG01000112.1 GCA_001045575.1 Candidatus Burkholderia pumila | reverse complement strand
GCACCGCCATCTTGAATGATGCATCGTAGCGGCTGGACTTCTTGCGGAGTGCGGCACTGCCATGCCTCTTGATAGCTCGCAATCCAGCGGCGACGCACAGAGCGCCCAACTCCATATCGCGCTGCCAGCACCTCTGTCCCAACGCCACCCGCGAGGTACTCATCAACTACTTGCTGCCGGAACTGCTCATTGTATTTCGCCATGGAAAACATCCCAAAAGGTCAGATCGATGCCCAACTTTTGGGGCAATTCACGTGCCGTCCCTTTTGTTCACTGCGTGACATGCATCACGCGCTCGTTGATGGAGCAGACGAAGCGCGCGGTCATGCAATTACAATTACAGCGAGTAGTATATCTCGAACTCGATCGGATGCACCGACTGACGATAACGCTGCAGCTCTTGCGTCTTCAGTTCGATGTATGCGTCGAGCATCGAGTCCGTGAACACGCCACCGCGCGTCAGGAATTCGCGATCCGCATCGAGCGCGTCGAGAGCCTGATCGAGGCCTGCGCACACGGTCGGGATCTTCGCGTCTTCTTCCGGCGGCAGATCGTACAGATTCTTGTCTGCGGCTTCGCCCGGATGAATCTTGTTCTGCACGCCATCGAGACCCGCCATCATCAGTGCCGAGAAGCACAGGTACGGATTCGCCAGCGGATCTGGGAAGCGCGTTTCGATACGGCGGCCCTTCGGGTTGCTCACGTGCGGAATACGGATCGATGCCGAACGGTTGCGAGCCGAGTAAGCCAGCTTGACCGGCGCTTCGAAGTGCGGCACGAGACGCTTGTACGAGTTCGTACCCGGGTTCGTGATTGCGTTCAGCGCGCGCGCATGCTTGATGATGCCGCCGATGTAGAACAGCGCGAATTCCGACAGGCCGGCGTAGCCATTGCCCGCGAACAGATTCGTGCCGTCCTTCCAGATCGACTGGTGAACGTGCATGCCCGAACCGTTATCGCCGACGATCGGCTTCGGCATGAACGTCGCCGTCTTGCCGTACGTGTGCGCCACGTTATGGACGATGTACTTGGTCTGCTGCAGCCAGTCCGCGCGCTGAACCAGCGTCGAGAACTTGGTGCCGATTTCATTCTGGCCTTGGCCCGCGACTTCGTGGTGATGCACTTCGACCGGAATGCCGATCTGTTCGAGCAGCAGACACATTTCCGAGCGGATGTCCTGGAACGTGTCGACGGGAGCTACCGGGAAGTAGCCGCCCTTCGTGCCCGGACGGTGGCCGGTGTTGCCGCCTTCGAATTCCTTCGACGACGACCACGGCGCTTCTTCCGAGCCGATCTTCACGAACGTGCCCGACTGGTCCGTGTTCCACTCGACGGTGTCGAAAATGAAGAATTCCGGTTCCGGACCGAAGTAGGCGGTGTCGCCCAGGCCCGAGCTCTTGAGATAGGCTTCGGCGCGGCGCGCCAGCGAACGCGGGTCGCGCTCGTAGCCCTTGCCGTCTGCCGGCTCGACCACGTCGCAGGTCAGGACCAGCGTGGACTCTTCATAGAACGGGTCGAGGAAGGCGGTGTCCGCATCCGGGACCAACAGCATGTCCGACGCTTCGATGCCCTTCCAGCCAGCGATGGACGAGCCGTCGAAAGCGTGGCCGCTTTCAAATTTGTCTTCGTCGAATGCCGAGACCGGCACGGAAACGTGTTGTTCTTTGCCGCGCGTATCGGTGAAACGGAAGTCGACGAACTTGACGTCCTCGTCCTTGACGAGTTGCATGACATCGGCCACGGATTTATTCATTACCTATCTCCTGATTAACAAAAGTCGGCGAATCGCTCCGCCGCCTCGACCAATTCCTTGCTACCGATTCAATCGAGGATTAAAAGGCAAAGGCAGCTTCCATGCCAAGCGCCCCACCTTTGCGCTAAGCGCTTGAAGCAGCGCGTTTTTGTGGGGCTTATTTCACATTGCGAGGCGTCTCGGAAATTCTCGCCTGTTGTGGACGCACTGCTTCGGTGCGCATTCTTGTGATTCTTCGAATGCCAGCACCGCTTCGGTGCTTTTCAAAGTTTATGCGCCAGATTTGTGCAAACATTATGACTTGATGCGCCACGCTAAAATAAATTTTTGCGCTTTCACGGAGACCGATGCGCCATGAGCACGCTCGAACAACTGTACAAGCAGGCCGGCGACCGCGCCGCCCAGAACAACCTCACCTACGCGGGCGCGTTTTCACCCGCTGAAGCGTTTGAACTGCTGCAACTCGATCCGCGCGTGAAGCTCGTCGATGTGCGCACGCGCGCCGAACTGGACTGGATTGGCCGGCCCGCGATCGATGGCGCGCAGTACGCGCATATCGAATGGATTCGTTATCCCGGCTCCGTGCCGGATAGCGAGTTTATCGAACAATTACGACAGGTTGCCACCCCGGATACGCCGGTTCTTTTTCTGTGCCGGAGCGCGGCACGGTCGAAGCTCGCAGCTGTGGCGGCGCAGAAGGAAGGCTACGGGCAGGCGTTCGATCTGCTCGAAGGCTTTGAAGGCGATAAAGATGGGCAGGGGCATCGGAAGACCGTTTCGGGGTGGTGTTTCCGGGGGTTGCCTTGGATTGGGGCTTGATGCCCGAGTTCAGCAAGCTGTGCACGCGTTCGACGCACTCTTCATCCAACCGTCGCGAGCCCCTTTCCACTTGCAAACCCGATCCGAAATGCACCGCGCTCACGCCCGTCAATGCGACGAACGCCTGAACCGCATCGACGGTCAAACCCGCGCCGGCGAGCACTGTGCAGTGGGTGCCTTACGATTGCGCGACGAGTTCCGCAATCGTGCCTTCGACTTCAAGTACCGATAGCTTGCCGCCCGATGGCAGCAAGTTCGTGACCTTGTCGAACCTGAGCAGAGTAGAGAGTATCGAACGCAGCGTGCAGATCGCGCGCGTCGTCGAATGTGCGCGTTGGAAGATGATCTGCAACCGTCCGCCGCATCGATCACGCGTGACAGGCCATCGGCATCCACCTCGTCATCCAAAGTCAGCATGCCGATGACGATCGCATTGGCACGCGTCCGGGCAATAGCCCGCACATCGCGCAACATGACGGCGAAATCGTCGGCATCGTAAAACGAAGGAGCGGCCGTGCGGACGCACGATCATGTTCACCGAAATCCGCACCGCCTCCACCACCGATTCGATCAGCCCGATGCTCGGCGTCAATCCGCCCTCGCCTATCGCCGTGATCAGTTCCAGCCGATCCGCGCCACCACGTTCCGCCGCGCGTGCATCGGAAACGGTCGTAGCGATCACTTCGAGCAGAGTCACTTCGCGCCCTCCGATTCCGAAGGCACTTCCACCACTTCACCACCCAGCGCCAGCACACCGCTGCGCAACACGTCGAACGCGGCGTTCGCTTTCTCCGGATCGCCCTTCACGCCCAGATCGATATGCGAGCGCGCATATAACGCCCCACGCGCCGCAGAGCCGACGCTTGGCAGGCTGACACGCGCACGCCAGCGAAGTCGCGCTCTATCGTCTCCATCAGCGGCGTAATGCGCGACTCCGGCAGCCCGAACACCAGCAGCGAGCGCTCGACATGCGGCGTCGCGTGATGCAAATGCGCGTACTTGTTGTCGAGCACCCATTCGATCATCGGCCACGCCATAACGGGGAAGCCGGGGACGAAATGGACATCGTTGAAAGAAAAGCCCGGAATCTTGTTGTAGCTGTTCGGGATAATCGCCGCGCCTCGCGAAAACGTGCCCATATTCAGCCGATGCAAGTTTTCCGGCAAATCAAAGTCCGCAGGCTTGTCATCGGCCATGTCACGAATCCGCGCGCGAATCAGTTCCGCCGCTTCCGGATGCAATTCCAGCGGCACGCCCAGCGCCTTCGCCGCGCACTGGCGCGTATGATTGTCGGGCGTCGCGCCTATACCGCCCGTCGAGAACACGACATCGCCCGTAGCAAAGGCGCGCTTCAAAGTCGCCGTGATCCGTGCCGGATCGTCGCCGATGTATTCGGCCCAATCGAGCCCCAGTCCACGCGCGCTCAGCAATTCGATGATTTTCGGCAGATGCTTGTCCATGCGCCGCCCGGACAAAATCTCATCGCCGATTATGACGACACCGATGCCCATGCTTGCCCCTTTATTCTTTCAGTGAGATTTCGCGTGCTTCGACGGTGATCGTCGGATACTGCGGCTCGGCGGCGCGCAGACGCTCCAGCGCGTGCAGCCAATAATGTACGAACCACAGCGCCGAAAATACGAGGATGAACGCGTACGCCAGATCATTACCGCAGCGACGACCGGAAACAGCGGCAGGAGCCAGACGGACCAGGCCCAGAGCATCCTCGGCACGGAACTGAGCAAGCCGCTGACGATACCAATGCCCAGCAACGGCCAGCGCGCGTCGCACACGATCGCACAGCGCGAGGCGCGCTAGCGTGGACGGCGAGCGTGTCGTGACCTCACGCGATATGTAAGCCAGCCCCCAGCAGCGGCGGAATCAGCGCGAAAAACGGTGGAATGAGCCACAACGGCAAGGTAACGGCTAGCAGCACGAGACACACGATCGTCGTGATGACCGAATGCCCGAGACTGCCGAACCACGACCCGCCGTGCCGCGCTTCGAGCGACGCGTAGTGCCCTCTCTTGACGGGCGCGTCAGCAGCTTGATGACGCCAGGCATCGACAAGTAGCGATCCAAAGCAACACGGTCACGACGATCAGCGGCACCCCCCATGATGACGATGAGGAACGGCGCGCTCACCGCATACAGCGCGGAGAAGCCGATAGCATCGAACAGGCGGTACATGGCGGACGTAAGCGCCCAGCCGTCGAGCCAGCTATTGGCCGCGCCCGTCAGCGTCTGCCAGAAAAAATCACAGCAGCGCGCCCCAGACAATCATCGACGCCGCGAACGGGCGCTGGAAGCATCAGACGGCGGGTCGACGGGGAAGCGGCCGAGCGCCGTGCCGTCAGCCGCGCACCAATGCGCTTGAACGCGAGCCAATGCTGCTCGATGAAACCATCGCCGTAGTGCACGGGCGCGACGCCGGGCGCGCCGAGTTGGTCGCGGATGCCGGTCGGCTCCACGCTGCGGTCAAACGATGCCGAGCGGAACAGAATGTCCCAAAACGAGAACAGCACGCCGAAGTTGCAGCCATACGCCATGCCTTCGTGCCCGTAATCAATTGCATGATGCCGGCGATGAAACGCCGGACTCACGATGATCCGCTCGCCGAGCCAGCCGAAATGCAGCCGGATATTCGCGTGCTGCACACTCTGCATGAGATTGCTGATCGCCACGAGCACGACGAACTGCGACGGCTCCACGCCAATGACCAGCGCGATGCACGCGAAAAAGCTCGCCTGCATCACACTATCGAGCAAATGGTTGCGGTCGTCGGACCAGAGCGACATCTTCTGCTGACTGTGATGCACAGCATGCAATTCCCACCAGATGCCGAACCGATGCTCCAGCCGGTGATACCAGTACCCCGCGAAATCGAGCACGAACAGATAGATGAGGAACGTCACAAGCGGCTGCATGGTCACGCCCGGCCAGAGATTGTCGATCTCCAGATTCGGCACGTTATGCAGGCGCAGCCAGCTCTGCATCGAATCAAACAGCGGCTGGAACGTGAAGAAGAAAAACAGATTGAGGATGCCGAGCTTGACGATCCACGTATACAGCACGTCGATGCGCACGCCCTTGCGGCCCTTCCATTCTTCCGCCGGACGCAGCGCTTCGAGCGGGCGCAGGATCGCGTACATCGCGCACACTTCCAGCACGCCGACGATGACCCAGTATAGCGCGTCATACGTGTCTTCGTCGTAGCCCATCATGCCGATCTTGAACAGGACCGGCTGGACGACATCGACGTAGAGCATCGTCTGAAGCCAGGAAACAAAGCTATCGAGATTCGAAAGAATGGAATAAAACATAGTGCTCCGTGGTGCGCAAACTCCGTGGTGCGCAAAACTTACTCAATCGTATACAGGACGCGGGTTCGCGTCCTGACCGATTCCGTTACGCTCCGTTCGGCGCGGTCACAGGCGCGCGGTTGTAAAAGTAAATGCCGTGCGGGGAGCGGCCGACCTTGATGGTCTGGATCAGCTTGCGATCCGCCAGATCGATGATGCCGACATGCTTGGCGAAGCGGAACGTCACCCAGAGATATTTTTTGTCGGCGGAAAGTTCCATGTCGTCCGGTCCCGGCAGCAGGCCGATGATGTCGCCGACATTCGTGAGCGTGTCTTCATCAATGATGCTGATGGTGCTCGCCACGCGATTCGACACCGCGACATGCTTGCCATCCACAAGCGAGCGGAAGTTGTGCGCGCCCTTGCCCGTGTGGATGGTTTTCACGATCTTCTGATTGCGCCAGTCCACCACCGTGACGTAATCCGCACCCGTCATGCCGACCAACAGGTACTTGTCACCCGGCGTAAGCCACACGCCTGCGGGCACCGGACCCACTTTCATCTTCCACTTGACGGTTTGCGTCGCCAGATCGATGGCGGCGATTTCGCCCGAGACCTGCAGCGAAATGAATGCCGTCGCGCTATCGTTCGTGAACGCGATATGGCTCGGCATGGTCGCAAGCGGCAGGCGCTTCGCCACGGTCAGATTCTTGCCGTCGTACTTGTAAATATCGAGGCGGTCCAGACGCAAACCCGTCGACACGAACCACTTGCGGTCTGGCGAAAAATCGATCTGGTACGGATCCTCTATGCCCTGCACCCAGCGCTGGAACGCGCCGATTTTCGGATCGACGAACATGAGGTTGTTCGACACCGAATTTGCCACAATCAGCGACGACGCGTCCGGCGTGGGCATCAGGTGGTGCGGTTCCTTGCCAGTCGGCACGGTGCCGACGACCTGGCGCGTGTTTTCATCGATCAGGCTTAGCGTGGCTTCCGCCGAGTTCAGCACGATGACGTTATTGGCAAATGCAGCGGTAGCGACGAGTGCCGCGCCGGCGGCGACTGCGGCGCGTGCGAAGGCCGTACGGACCCGGCCGGAAGACAAAAGATTACGCATGAAAAAGTGGTTTCGGAAGGCAGGCATCATTGTAGAACGTTTGCCTCCGCCAACACGTTGACGCCTTGCCTGTTTTGCGCAATTCGTTGAATCAACGAAAGAAATTCCTGGTTTTTCGGAAACTCCGCGTTGCATCGATTCCCAAACTTTATAAAGCCATTTGACCAAGACCGGCATCGGCGTGCGGAGTTCCTGCGCGAACAGCGAAATACGCAATTCCTCTAGCAGCCAGCGATACTCCGCGAGCCGCGCATCCGCCACGCCGCCGTGCTGCGACAATGCGCGCTGATGGTTCTGCGCAAGCGGATGCATCTCGGCTAACTGGCGTGCATCGCGCGCCGGATCGGCCTTCAGCTTGTCGATGCGCAGGCCGATGCCCTTCATTCATATAGCGCGGGAAATGCGCGAGCGGCGCCTAGGGCGTATCGATGACAAAGCGCTTGCCGATCAACGCGTTCAACTGCGCCTGCATATCTGCTGCATAGGCCGATGCGAACGGCTTCGCCAGCGTGAGCTTTTTGTCAACGCCGCGTATTCCGCGAAGATCGTCTCGACGAGGCGCGAAATCTCGTTGGCCAGCAGCGTGAAGCGCCCTTTCGCGGCGTCACGGCGGGCGTGGAAAAATGCGTCGTCATCGGGCGGCGGGTCTTGCAGACATGCGCGGTCCAGCGATCAACGCGTCGATCAGCGTGCCTGCGCCAAACTTCGGTCCGGCGTAACGCTCGGCGAACCCGGCGGCGTATTCCGGCAGCGGCACCACATGCCGGCGCAGTTTCTGCGGCAGCGACTTCAGCAGCAGTTGCGCCTTCTCCCTGATCATCCCCGGCACGAGCCATTCGACGCGGCGCGCATCGACCTGATTCAGGCCGTAGAGCGGCACTTGCAGCGTCACGCCATAGCGCGGCGAACCCGGCTCGAAGTGATAGGTCAGCGAAATTTCGATGCCCGACATCGTCATGCGCTTCGGGAACAGATCGGTCGTGAAGCCCGCCGCTTCGTGGCACATCAGGTCGTCGCGCGAGAGGAACAACAGCTTGTCGTTGCCCTCTTTCTTCGATTCGTCACGATATCAGCGCTCGAACGCCGCGACAGTCCAGATGCCTTCGGAGAGCATCACACGTAGAAGCCGAAGATGAGTTCGTCGTCCACGAGCACGTCCTGACGGCGCGCTTGTGCTCCAGTTGTTCGATGTCCGCGACCAGCTTGCGGTTGTGTGCGAAGAACGGCAGGCGCGTGTCGAATTCGCCTTCGACCAGCGCGCCGCGAATGAACAGATCGCGCGCGTATTTCGGGTCCTGTTTGCCGTAGCTTACGCGACGGCGCGCATACACAGTCAGGCCGTAAAGCGTCGCGCGCTCGAAGGCAACGACCTGCGCCGCTTTCTTCTCCCAATGTGCATCCGACATCGACTTTTTCAGCAGATGCGCGCCGACCGTTTCGATCCATTCCGGCTCGATTTTGGCGATGGTCCGGTCCGCGCATACAAACGGCTCTCGTCTTGACGAGTTCGCCCGCAATGATCCAGCACCCCGCTTTCTTCAACAGCGCCGATTCCGACCACAAATGGAACCTGATGCCGCGCGCGCCGAGATAATGCGGTTCGTCATCGGCTTTCATGCCGACGTTGCCGAGCAAACCGTCAGCAGCGAAAGATGCACTTGCTCGAACGTGGCGTCGGATTCGTTCAGACGCCAGCCGTGTTCGCGCACGACCGTCAGCAATTGCGAATGCACGTCGCGCCATTCGCGCTGGCGAAGCTGCGAGAGGAATTTCGCGCGGCATTCATCGGTCAACTAGCGATTCGTTTTTTATGCGCGATCGCTTCTTCGAACCACTTCCAGATGCGCGTCCATTGCTGAAATTCCGAGCGCTCATCCACAAATTGGCGATGCGACTGATCTGCCTGCTCCTGCGCCTCGATGGGGCCGGTCGCGCGGACCCTGCACCGATAACGCCGACGCGATAATCAGCACTTCCGTCAACGCATGATGATCGTACCGCGGGAATCATGCGGCCCACGTGCGGATCGAGCGGCAGGCCGCGCGAGTTTGCGGCCGAGCGGCGTAAGCGCGTTGTCGTCATCGACGGCGCCGAGTTCGTTCAGAAGCGGATAACCGTCGGCGATGGCGCGACCCGGCGGTGGCTCGATGAACGGGAACGTTTCGATCGCCGTCAGATGCAGCGACTTCATGCGCAGAATCACCGACGCCAGCGACGAGCGCAGGATTTCGGGATCGGTGAAGCGCGGGCGCGTCTGGAAATCGGCTTCATCGTAAAGGCGGATGCAGATGCCATCGGCGACGCGGCCGCATCGGCCCGCGCGCTGGTTCGCGGCGGCTTGCGACACCGGCTCGATCTGCAACTGCTCCACCTTGTTGCGATACAAATAGCGCTTCACGCGCGCGGTGCCCGTATCGATCACATAGCGGATGCCCGGCACCGTCAGCGAGGTTTCTGCCACGTTCGTCGTCAGCACGATACGTCTTGCGTTCGATGGCTTGAACACGCGCTCTTGCTCCTGCGCACTTAACCGAGCGAACAGCGGCAAAATCTCCGTATGCGGCGGATGATGCTTGCGCAACGCTTCCGCCTCGTCGCAGATTTCGCGCTCGCCGGGCAGGAACACTAGCACGTCGCCGGGGCCTTCGCGGCAGAGTTCATCGGCGGCATCGATGATGGCTTCCATCAGATCGCAATCCGTCTTGCGATCGTTGCGCCTGGGCAGCGTGCCCTGCGCGTTCTTGATCGCCTCGCTTTCTTCGATCGGGCGATAACGCACTTCGACTGGAGCCGCCCGCTCACTTCGATCACCGGCGGCGGGCTTGTCCTCGCTGCCGAAGTGGCGTGCGAATCGATCGGCGTCGATGGTCGCGGACGTGACGGATCAGCTTAAGGTCCAGCCGCTTCGGCAGGATTTCGCACAAATAGCCGAGCAGGAAGTCGATGTTCAAACTGCGCTCGTGCGCTTCGTCGATGGATGATCGTGTCGTATCCTTAAGCAGCGGATCGGTCTGCGTTTCGGCGAGCAAAATGCCGTCCGTCATCAGCTTGACCGATGCGCCCGCCGCCAGATTGTCGGTAAAGCGCAGGTATATAGCAGTGCGGCAGTGCGGGGTTGACGCCGAGGGGGCAAGAATATGAGGCTGCTCTTCTATCGATTCTGACTCGCCGTTCAACTCCGCCCGCACCCTCGCTGGTACCCTTGCCTGCGAGCACCGAGCC
>LELG01000111.1 GCA_001045575.1 Candidatus Burkholderia pumila | reverse complement strand
GACGGCTGGTGGATAAAGGCTTTGACTGCTGGTCTGCGCACCATCGCTCATTCCACGTAAGCCGGGTGATCGCGTCAAGACAGACCGCCGTGACGCGATCAAACTAGTCCGCTCGCTGCGCGCTGGCCACTCGCGCTGGTCGCGGCGTGGACCCGCGTTCGCTCACCAGCCTGGCCCTCGGCGACTGGGTCGAGTCGGGATACAGCCTCCTCTCCTCATTAGCGGCCCAAACGGCGCCGGTTAAATCATGGCTCGCTTGTGCACTCGCGCAGTATGTCTGCCGACGCGGGCACTCCGCGTTGTACCTGCGCGTGCCGCGCCTCGGCGAGGAACTACGCGTCCTTCACGGCAACGGTGGCTTCACCAAATGGTTACTGCAGGTTGCTCGTGTTGATGTTCTCCTGCGTGTGTATTCGGCGCAAATCGAGCGGCGATTGCACGCGAAGGCGAACACATGGAATGTGGCGACGCGGGGGTTGAGCGTTTTTACTCCGAGTCCTCTTGGTTGGTCAAACCATTTTGGCGTTTGCGCATCGATTCACCCGAGAGCGTGAACCGATGGGCATTGTGGACGAGACGGTCGAGAATGGCATCGGCAAGCCTCGGATCGCCTATCGCGGCATGCCAGCTCTCGACAGGGATCTGACTCGTGATGATGGTCGAGCGCAGTCCGTGGCGATCATCGAGGACTTCGAGCCGATCCCGTCGCGCCGTATCGGCCAGCAGCGCTATCGCCAAATCGTCCATCAGGAGGACATCGGTCTTCGCCCACTGTGCGAGTAGCTTCGCGTGAAACTCGGCCTCGACGATGACACCGTCGCGCAATTCCAGGCTTAGATTCCGCTTGGCCGCTTCGGCAAGTCGAGCGAAGTCGCGGCGACGGTGCTGCATCTTTCGTCGCCAGAATCGGGGTTTATCGTCGGGACAGAGATCATCATTGACGGCGGGATGATGCCGTTGACGATCAGCACCGGCCGGAAGCCGAAACGCCGCATGACCGGCGTGGTGACCAGTTTCATCGACAGATTGCCTGCGAAGACAGCAAGCGTCAGCAGGCCAGAATCGAACGCGTTCATGCCGAAGCCGACCTGGAACATCAGCGGTAGCAGAAATGGCGCGGCGCTGATCGCAATGCGAAACATCGAGCCGCCGCCCATTGCAACGGCGAACGTCTTCACCTTCAGCGCCGACAGTTCGACCACCGGCTGCACCGCGCGCCGCTAAATGCCGGTACGACGCCATGTCCGCCGCCACGCCGATCACCAGAAATACGACGATATGCGTCCAAGTTCGCATCGCTGCGGCCCGATGCACGTTGTCGATGTAGCGCAGCTTCAGCAGCAGGCCGATCAGACCGAGCGGCACGTTCAGATAAAAAATCTATCGCCACGATGAATACGTCGTGATGAAGCCGCCCAGCGGCGGCCCGATCACCGGCGCAACCAGTCCCGCCCACGTGATAATGGCGATGGTGCGCATCAGATCGTCTTTGGCGTGGCGCGCAGCACGGCCAGGCGTCCGACCGGCACCACCATCGCGCCGCCGATGCCTTGCAACACGCGCGCCGCCGTGAACTATACGGTAACGCCGATGTCATGCCGCACAAAACGGATGCCGCGGTGAACACAACAATCGCGGTGCCGAACACGGTGCGCAGGCCTAAGCGGTCGGCGGCCCAGCCGGAAATAGGAATGAAGACGGCGAGCGTCAGCAGATACGAGGTGAGGGCCAGACTCATGTCGGCGGGATGTATGCGGAACGAACGCGCCATTTGCGGCAAGGCGGTGGCGATGATCGTGCCGTCGAGGTTCTCCATGAAAAACGTCGCCGCGACCAGCGTGATGATGAGCGACGAACTTCTCGATTCGGCAGTGGACGGCATCGACGAAATGTTCCGGTTAGGTAGCCTGCCATTCTAGCCGCAGAAGCGGACCTCGTCCCGGTGTAGTAGTTTTTCCGATTATCGATAATGCCGCTAACAAAGGGCCAACATAAGGAAATCACAAGATGAAGTTTCGGAAACTGGGCGATTCGGGTGTCGATGTCAGCCCGATCGGTCTCGGCACCATGACCTGGGGCGAGCAGGACGCGCACGAGCAGATCGACTACGCGCTCACCTAGGGCGTGAATCTGATCTATGCCGCCGAAATGTATCCGGTGCCGCCGCGTCCTGAAACACAGGGCTGCACGGAGCAAGGACATCGGCACGTGGCTGGCGAAGAATCGCGCTAAACATGCGGATATCGTGCTGGCGACCAAGATTGCCGGTCTGGCGCATCAACTGCACAATCCACGGCACATGCGCGGCGTAAAAGAATCAATTTTACCGCAAAAACATTTTTTCGGCCATCGACACGAGCCTCCAGCGCTTGCAAACAGATTACGTCGACCTGTATCAACTGCACTGGCCCGACCGCAGCACGATGACGTTCGGCCGTTCGAACTATCCGTACATCGACAACGAATACACAGTGCGCCGATCGAAGAGACGCTGTCCGCGCTAGGCGAACTCGTGAAGGCGGGCAAGGTCCGCCATGTGGGTGTATCGAACGAAACGCCATGGGGCGTTGCGTAGTTTGTGCGTGCGGCAGAGAAGGCGGGGCTGCCGAAGATTGTCAGTATTCAGAATCCGTACAGCCTCGTGAATCGCACGTACGAACTCGGGCTGTCGGAGTTCACGCACAAGGAAAGCGTCGGCCTGCTCGCGTATTCATCAATGGTCTTCGGCTGGCTCTCTGGCAAGTATGAAAGAAGGCGGCGCGCGTCCGGCGGGCGCGCGCATCACGCTGTTCGAGCGTTTCCAGCGCTACAGCAAGCCGCAGGCGATTGCCGCGAGATTACATTGTATGTTGAACTGGCGAAGCGACACGGGCTGTCGCCCGCGTAGCTCGCGTTCGCGTTCGTCAACTCGCGTCCGTTCACGACGAGCAATCCTGATCGGCGCGACGTCGATGGCGCAATTGAAGGAGGGCATTGCGAGCGCGGACGTCGAACTGTCCGATGAAATCCTCGCGGAAATGAAGCGCTGCACGAGCGCCAGCCGAATCCGGCGCCGTAAATTTCGCTGCTGGTTTAGGGAGTTGGCGCGCTTTTCGACCGGTCGGGCGCGAATGTGTCAACATGAGGTTCAGCACATCGACCAGTTCGTAATAACAGGCTCATTGTCGGTCTGCGTCCTACCGTAACGGTCGTCAGGTTTTCATCATTGGGGAAAACCCGGCGCGCATCTCGTCTATTTCGCGGTGTAATCCTGTCCGTAAGGCACTACACTTGCTCGATGGTCCTGGTTGCTCGCTGCGGTGCCTTTTGTGCCACAGCGTGCTCTTTGCAAAGGAGTCGTCGCTCATGTCTGAAGCAACACCGCAAGCAAAAGACCTCGATCGCCTGACGATTGACACTATTCGCACGCTCTCGATGGATGCTGTGCAGAAGGCCAATTCCGGCCACCCCGGCACGCCGATGGCGCTCGCGCCCGTCGCGTTCCATCTGTGGCAGAACCATCTCCGCTACGATCCCGACGCGCCGCTCTGGCCCAACCGCGACCGCTTCGTGCTGTCGGTCGGCCATGCGTCGATGCTGCTGTATTCGCTGCTGCATCTCGCCGGCGTGAAGGAAGTCGATGAAAAGGGCAAGTCGACCGGCAAGCCCGCCGTATCGATCCAGGACATCGAAAACTTCCGTCAGATCGACAGCAAGACGCCGGGCCATCCGGAGTTCCGCATGACCACCGGCGTCGAGACGACGACCGGCCCGCTTGGGCAAGGTCTCGGCAACAGCGTCGGCATGGCGATGGCCGCGCGCTGGAAGGAAACGCGCTTCAACAAGGGCAGCGATAAACTGTTCGACTATCACGTGTGGGCGCTCTGCGGCGACGGCGATCTGATGGAAGGCGTGTCGCACGAAGCGGCGTCGCTGGCGGGTCACCTGAAGCTGTCGAACCTCACGTGGATCTACGACAGCAACACCATCACCATCGAAGGCCATACGGACCTCGCGTATGGCGACGATGTCGAAGCGCGCTTCCACAGCTACAACTGGAACGTGCTGCACGTCGATGACGCCAATGACGCCGCCGCGCTCGAAGGCGCGTTCAACAAGGCGAAAGCGACGACGGACAAGCCGACGATCATCATCGTGAAGAGCATCATCGGCTGGGGTGCGCCGAACAAACAGAACACCGCAGGCGCGCACGGCGAGGCGCTGGGCGAAGAAGAAGTGAAGCTGGCGAAGAAGTTCTACGGCTGGCCGGAGGACAAGAAGTTCTATGTGCCGGACGGCGTGATGCAGCACTTCGCGGACGGCATGGGCGCACGCGGCAAGCAAGCGCATACGGAATGGAAGCAACGTTTCGATGCTTATGGCAAAGCCAATCCCGAACTCGCCAAAGAGCTTCAGTTAATGCTCGAATCGAAGCTGCCGGACGGCTGGGAATCCGCCATTCCGATCTTCGAGCCGGACGAGAAGGGCATTGCGACGCGCGAATCGTCGGGCAAGGTGCTAAATGCGATTGCGCAAAAAATTCCCTGGCTGATCGGCGGCGCGGCGGACTTGTCGTCATCGACGAAAACGAATCTGAAGTTCGAAGGCGCGGGCAGTTTCGAGTTCGACAACTACGCGGGCCGCAATCTGCACTTTGGCATTCGTGAGCATGGCATGGGCGCGGTCTGTAACGGCCTCGCGCTATCGAATCTACGTCCTTACGGTTCGACTTTCCTGATCTTCAGCGACTACATGAAGCCGCCGATCCGCCTCTCCGCGATCATGGAAGTGCCGGCAATCTGGGTTTTCACGCACGATTCCATCGGCGTGGGCGAGGACGGGCCGACACATCAGCCGATCGAACAGCTCGCGTCACTGCGCTCGGTGCCGGGCCTCTGCACGCTGCGTCCGGCGGATGCCAACGAAGTCGGCGAAGCGTGGCGCGTGGCGCTGACACATCCGAAGGAGCCGTCGTGCATCGTGCTGACACGTCAGCCACTGCCGACCTTCGATCGCAAGAAGTACGCATCGGCGGAAGGCGTGCGCCGCGGCGCGTATGTTCTCGCCGATGCCGACGGCGGCAAAAAGCCCGAAGTCCTGTTGCTGTCGACGGGCAGCGAAGTGTCGTTGTGCGTCGAGGTCCATGAAAAGCTGAAGAGCGAAGGCATTGCGTCGCGCGTCGTGTCGATGCCGTCTTGGGACATCTTCGAGAAGCAGGATCAGGCGTACAAGGACTCGGTGCTGCTGCCGGACGTCGATGCGCGCGTGGCCGTCGAACAGGCCGCGACGCTCGGCTGGGATCGCTATGTAGGCCGCCTGGGCTCGCAGATTGTCATGCATGCGTTCGGCGCGTCCGCACCCCTCAAGGCGCTGAAAACCAAGTTCGGCTTCACGATGGAAGGCGTGTATGACGCCGCGAAGAAGCAGATCGAGCGCGTCAAATCCAACGGCAAGGAGTGGACAGCATGAAGATCGATATCGTAGGACTGGGACGCATGGGCGGGCGGCAACATCGCGCGCCGGCTCATGCGCGGCGGGCATCAGTGCGTCGCTTATGACCACGCACCCGAAGCCACGCAGGCGCTGGTGAACGACGGCGCTGTCGGCGCTCAAGATCTCGGTGATCTCATCGCCAGGCTGGAAACGCCGCGCGTTGTCTGGCTGATGCTGTCCGCAGGCAAGATCACCGAGGACACGCTAGGCGATCTGCACAAGCTTTTATCGAAGGACGATGTGGTCATCGACGGCGGCAACAGCTTCTACAAGGACGATATCCGCCGCGCCGGTCAGTTCAGCGAGCATGCATCCATTACGTCGATGTCGGCACGTCCGGCGGCGTGTGGGGTTTGCGCGCGCGGCTATTGCATGATGATCGGCGGTGAGGATGAAGTCGTGCGCCGCATTGATCCGATTCTGGCGACACTCGCGCTGGGACGCGGCGACATTCCCGAAACGCCGGACCGCGAAGGGCGCGACGAGCGTGTCGAGAACGGCTACATGCATTGCGGACCGGTCGGCTCGGAGCACTTCGTAAAGATGGTGCACAACGGCATCGAATATGGCCTGATGCAAACTTATGCCGAAGGGTTCCATATCCTCAGGCACAAGGACTCGAAAGACGTGCCCGAAAGCGAGCGCTACGAGCTGGATGTTGCCGATATCGCCGAAGTCTGGCAGCGCGGCAGCATGGTCTCATCGTGGCTGTTCGATCTGACTCAGGCGCGCTGGCGGGTGATGCCGCTTTGGATCGTTATTCGACCGAGGTAGTGGACAGCGGCGAAGGGTGCTGGACGATAGAAGCGGCGATCGAAGGCAGTGCCCGCGCAGGTGTTGTCAGCGGCGCTCTACACGCGCTTCCGCTCGCGCGATGCCGAATCGTTCCCGGAACGCATGCTGTCGGCGATGCGCTTCGGGTTCGGCGGGCATAAGGAGTTTGGCGTCAAGTAAGCACGATGAGGGCAGCCTTCAATGCCGCTGCCCTCACTTCATCATCCGCTTCCTGAACAGCCACGTGCACAACAGAAACGACACGATCACATGCGATCAGCACGAGTGCATGAAATGCGGGCGCATCGAGCGGACGGCCCAGCATCGCCAAACGGATCAACTCGACCGCGTGATACAGCGGCAATGCCTGCGTCACATGCCGCGCGATGATTTCAGGCAACTGCGTCACCGGAAAGAACACGCCGGAGAGCAGCAGCATCGGCGTCAACCAAGCATTTGATAGAACATGAAGAAGTCGTAGCTCGGCGCGACGGCGGTAGTGACCATGGCCGTGCTCGCAAACGCCAGCCCGATCAGCACGATCACCGGCAGCGAGAGCAGCATCGACTGAAAATTCGCGTAACCCAGCGCGCCCGCGACGATTATGATCGCCATGCCTGACAGCACCGACTTGCTCGCCGTCCACACGATATCGCCCAACGTCAGCAGCGTATGCATGCTCGCCTACCACGTGCATGTGCGAGAAGCCCGAATACATCGCCTCGAAACACGACGACATCATCACGCTCGATGCCGTCGTGCCCGCCGCGAGAAATGCGATGTACGACACACCTTCGACATGCCCGACCATCAGCCCGAGTCCCAGCCCCAGACCGAACAGATAGATCATCGGATCGGCGAGATTGCCGATCATGGAGGCGATCGCAAGCTTCTTCCACACGAAATAGTTACGCCGCCATACCGACATCCAATGCGTCGCGTTGGCGGGCAGGGCGCTGGTGGACATCGGCGTGTAGTTGTCCGCTTGTTTGTGGCGCGCCTCGACGCGCTTTTTTCCTGTACGCGGGTATCTCCATTGGCTCAGTCCATCATTTCACGGCCGGTTAGCCGCAGAAATACATCTTCCAGATTCGTCGGCCGATGCAGGTAGCGCACATCGGCGCAGCCCTTGTGAGCACGTCGGGATCGTTAACGAGCGCGCGCCAGTGTCAGCCGCCGCTTCATGCCGCCCGACAACTCGCCGACGCGCGCATCCGCCTTGCTTTCCAGGCGCGCGAATTCGAGCAGCGACGGCACCAGCGCGTCCATGCGCGCGCCCGCGAGACCGAAGTAGAGGCCGAACACGGGCAGGTTTTTCGCGTACCGTGAGTCGGGATCGAGATTGCCGAACTGCGGCACCACGCCGACGCGTTGACGGACGAACCGCGCACACGCGGGCACCGGTTCGCCGACGAAGCGGATCGAGCCGCTATCGGGCAGCGTCGTCGTTTTGCCAGCGCCGTTCGGGCCGAGCAGGCCGAAGCATTTGCCGGGCCGCACATCGAACGACAGGCCATCGACCACACGCTTGTCGCCGTAGTCGTAGTGCTTCCTGACTTCGCCGAACTCGATGGCGGGTTCGTTCGAGTCGTGCATTTGCAATGATTGATCAATCATACGTCCGATTCGATGTCGAGCCTGTCGATCCAGCAGGCTAGTATAATCCAATAACACCAACCCGGCGCTGACGTCTGGCGTGTAACCGGGCGCGACGGGCGTGTGTCAAATTTGTGCTTCTTTGCGTTTTGCGGTATCTGGCATGACGCCAGCTAATCGTTTCCGGAATGCGCTGCAGGTTAGCGTTTTCCATTGTTGCTTCGGCTGAGGCGACACCCGATCATACAGTGGCGCTGTCATGCTTCATCGATCCGACGCTTGTTTAAGCGCATGTTTAGCCGCGAAAGCATAAGCGGCAGAGAGGTTGTGATGACGAGCTACCAAAAAATCCTTCTGTGCTATGACGGCTCGCGGGAGGGCCGCAAGGCGCTACGACAGGGCACGAATCTCGCGCTCGATCTGAACGCGGAAACGCATGTGCTGGCCGTGGTGGATATGCGGTCGAGCATCGCGCAGAGCGCCGGACTGCTGACCGATATGGCGTGCGGACGTTTCGAGGGTGCCGCGCGCGACATTCTTCAGGAAGGCGTCGACTGGCTGCGCGAGCGCGGACTGCAGGCGCAGGGACATTTCGCGTTCGGGCATCCGATCGATGAAATCGCCAATCTCGCCGATGACCTCAAGGTCGATCTCGTCGTCGTCGGCCATCGATGCCGCAACGGTCTCGCGCGCTGGTGGATGGGCGCGGGCAACACGCCGCTGCTCGATCGCGTCAAATGCAGCATTCTGGTGGCCGTGTGTCAGGCGGGCGAATCGTCCGAAGCCGAGGACGAGGAAGAAGCGTGAGCCGCCGGCCTAAGCGGGCGCTTGACACTCAGCCGTTGAGGTCGACAGCGACGAGCTTCCAGTTTATGAGGCCGTCGAGGTGAAAGATCGCGGAATAGCGCGCGTCGCCTGCGCCGTGCTGGTAAAAATGACGACGAAGGTATCGAAACTGCGGTATCCGGCGGTGGTTTGCGGCGGCTTCTTCGGCGTTTTCTGCGCGGTGGAGAGGCTGGATGCGGGAGCGGTTGCTCTCGTTGCGTCTGAGTTTTCGTTTGCGGCTGGGCGGCCGCTCGCCGGGCTCGCCGTGCGGCGGAATGTCGTCGAGAATGGCCGTCACGCCGTCCGGCGTCGCGTACGAATCCACCAGCGGGCACACGATCGCTGCGCCGCAGCTGATGAGCTCGCGTAGATGACGCAGACGGCCGAACTGGCGAAAGGGCAGCAAACAGGCAAAACGTTCCATGATGACTCTCCAGACGAGAGGACGCACCGCGGCGCGCCGCGAACGGTGGGCGTCACGTCATGCTTGTTAGTTTCGAAACGCGCCGATGATTTGGAACAGCGGCTACAGGATTTATTCTGACTATCTACCGAGGCGTTTCTTGTCCCCGTTGTCGAAAAATCCGAGTCGGCGCAAGCGCTTGGCGTATTAGAATTCGCCCGAGCGGATCAAGCCGACCGCAATGCCTTCGAGCGCGCATTCGGTGCTGCCCGAGCGCACGAAAATATTGTCGTAGTCCGGGTTTTCGGCGATCAGTTCCACGCCGTCCAGATGCCGTTTCCAGCGCTTCACGGTCACGTTGTCACCGAGACGTGCGACTACGATTTGCCCGTCCTTTGTTTCCGTGCGCTTCTGAACCGCGAGCAGGTCGCCGTCCAGAATGCCCGCGTCACGCATGGACAGGCCGCGCACCTTCAGCAGGTAGTCGGCTTGCTGGAGAACAGCGCCGGATCGCACGCGTAAATGCTGCGAGATGTGCTCTTGCGCGAGGATTGGGCACCCGCAGCTACGCGCCCGATCAGCGGCAGCGACGACTGCATAATGCTCGGATGCGGCAGTGGTGAGTTGATGCTGGAAGTCGTCCGAGCGTGCCGCCTCGTTCAGCAGGCGAATGCCGCGCGACGACCCCGTCGCCAGTTCGACAACGCCCTTGCGCGCCAGCGCCCGCAGATGTTCTTCCGCCGAATTCACGGAGCTGAAGCCCAATTCCGCCGCGATCTCCGCGCGCGTAGGCGGAAAGCCCGTACGGTTGATTGTGCGCTGGATGAGTTCGAACACCTGTTGCTGACGTGCGGTGAGTTGCGTGGTTCTGGTAGTCACAGGTGGATGTTCCCGATGCACTGTATGGACGGACAAACTTTTTATGCAATACTTCGCGCTTTTCAAGCGTTACTTTAACTTCGTGGCGCGTCCGCCCACACAACGTCATCCATCGCTCGAAAGCGCTTTTCAGGAAACAGATAAGCTTCCAACACCCGGACGGTCAGTTGAAACTCTCCCAGTTTGGGTCGCATAAAATCCCTCACCGGGTGAAGCAGGACGAGGTCAAGTTTTATTCCTCTTTCTTTTTCTGTGCAAGGGCCTCGGCGGCTTCCTTGAGG
>LELG01000110.1 GCA_001045575.1 Candidatus Burkholderia pumila | reverse complement strand
TCACCCGTCGTACCGAACTGGGCCGGTACGACCCCAACAACCAATTGCTTGCGAATCGCCGGCCACGCCGTCATCAGATGACGCGTCGTCTGGTCAATGTCCAGTCCGTCCACCCAGCGGCTCCCTTTTCGTCCATCGGCTCGCGATTTATGCTTCACGCTTCCTCCCCACGTCCGGTCACCCTCGTGCAGTTGCGCTTCGCTCGCTGTGATCAACTTGCGGTGGGACTTGTACCCGATCGTGTGCGCCCATGCTCTGGGCGCACACGAAAGAAAAAAGCTAGTCACAATGACTAGCCTTTCTTTTTCCCTTGACTTAGGCTGCTTGAAATTCAGCTTCGGTGATGTCGCCCAATTGTTCTTTGGTGGGCTTTTTGCCTTCACGGCTTGCCAGTTTTTTCAGAAAGTTGGTCTTGGCCTTCTTGTCTGCGGAAATAATCAGCCAAGCATCAATGGACTTGCCCGACTTGTATGCGGCGAAAGCGCCTTCGGTTTCCAAGAACTTCGGCGGGTGTGCCAGCCATACGCCCGTTTCATCGCTCTTGGTGGACTTCAGGGGCTTACTGATGTTGCGGGTGGTAGCGGCCTTGGCACCCGACGATGCTTTTGCAGGTGCAGGACGGAAGCCAAGTTCTTCAGCGGTGAAGTTAAACATTTTGATCTGTTCCAGCACGCCTTCCAAGGCAGCAGGACGTTCCGCTTCAAGTTGAGCCGCGACCATGTCGTCAAACTCTTTACGCTTGGCAAGGATCTCGGCAAGGGTCAGCTTCTTGGCTTCTGCCATAAAATTCTCTAGTTGGTATGGTTGATCTGTAGTTGCTTGTGGTGCTCAACAAGCAACTACAGTGTTCTTATTGACGGCTTTACTTTATGGGGCAGAACAAGAAACGTCAACGATCTTCCCCTTCTTTTTCATCAAGAATGATCATAAGTATTTATGCCTAGTTCCTGTCTACAAAATAGGCATTGGTCATGGAGGGAGCACTATGTCCAGCAAGAAGCATAATCTCTTCTTCATTCAAGGCCTGGCCTGAGCGAAGCTTTGCAAACACTTCTGCCAACCGATCAGGCATGTTCTGAATCGTCGTTTCTACCGTTTGTGGTGACACGCCCATCCCTTTGGCGATCTGGAAGTTATTCAGTCAGTCGCTTCTGACGAATCAGTTTGGTAAGTGCGGTCCGGCGAGTGTCGGTGGAAGTGAAGGCGGGTGTCTGGATCATCATAAAGACCCAGAGCCTTCAGTGCATCGACCCAATACTGCCTGAAATTCCAAGCGGTGAGCTTAAAAATGGGGCCTTTTGCTAAACGGTTTGCTTTGAGCCATTCCCTGAAATCTTCATCTTCAAAGATCATGATATCTTTTGGCTTTCCGTTCTTGGTTTTCGGGATGTGGATCGACCAAAGCTGAAGATTTATATTCTCCCATTGAGAACCAAGTACTTCGCTTTTTCGTGCGCCTGATTCAAGGCAAGTAACAAACAAGTAACAGGGTTCTTGATTGGCTTTAAGCTTCATCCACTCTGCAATCTGAACGGCTTCATCATCAGAAAGAACCCGTTTACGACCAAGGTAAGCTTTAGGCTTTTCGCCGCGTGGAAGCATTTTCACTGGATTCATCAAGTCATTGTGGAATTTTTCGAGATAAATCTTGTAATCTTTTTCAAAGACTGATCTGATAATGGAAATTTCACGAAGAATGGTGTTGTCTTCAATTCCCGTTTTTCTTCGCGAATCCATGTAAGCAATCAAGAGCCAAAAGTCCACCGTATCAATCTTGAATTGACTGAATTCAATTAGTCCTTGTTGTAGGTCCTGCCCAGCAGGCCATCAACCACCGTGTTTTGATAGCGGTAACTGTCGATCTTGGGACCCAAATCCTTGAGGTAGATGGGGATGGAGGGGATGGCACTTAAGCAACGGTTCTGGTTCGTCTTAAATGAAGAAGCAGCCTGCTTGCTCATGTACTGGTTGAAGTATTCTCGGAGAAGTCCCTTCACGTCGGGCATCTCAAGTTGATATTTCGTATCAGAAATGAGATTCTGAGAGACACTAGTGTTGATACGATGCAGTTCCTGTTATTCCCATGACCTGGCAATAGCCTCGTCATCAAAGAGCTTGGAGAGATTCTCACCCCCTTTGCGGATCTGGACTTGCGGCCAGTCTCCTTATTCAGTACCTTGTGCTTGATTGGATAGACTGACACTGTGACTTCTTCCTGTTTTTTTTGGGGTCCTCAGCACCAAAGGCTGGGGCACTGCGCAGGCCTAAGCCGCTCCATTCTGCACAATCAAAATCTATGGTGCAAAAAATTGTGCATGAAAACGGTCGTTTTGTGCGAAAAATCCGTGGTCATGCACGCCAATCTATTGATTTTCAATAGGTGCATAGGATCGTACCTGTCTTCAATAAGAGTCAGCAGGATGCGTTCTTGCCGCACGTCGGAGTCCGGCCTGTTCGTGTTCGTGGGCGCGACTACCGAAAATCCGTCGTTCGAAGTGAACAGCGCATTGCTGTCGCGGGCCGCGGTCTATGTGCTGAAGTCGCTCGATGCGGACGAGTTGAAGGAACTGCTGGACCGTGCATCGGCGGAAATGGGCGGCCTGACGTTCAGCGATGAAGCGCGCGACGCGCTGATCGGCTCCGCCGATGGCGACGGCCGCAAGCTCCTCAACAATCTGGAAATCGTCGCGCGTGCGACGGCGCAGCAAAAGGCCACCGAAATCGATGGCGCATTGCTAGGCAGCGCGCTTGCCGAAAACCTGCGCCGCTTCGATAAAAGCGGCGACGCGTTCTACGACCCCAGATCAGCACGCTGCACAAATCCGTGCGTGGCAGCAATCCGGATACAGCGCTCTACTGGTTCTGCCGCATACTCGACGGCGGCGCGGACCCGCGCGCTATCTCGCGCGGCGCATCGTGCGCATGGCGTGGGAAGACATCGGGCTGGCGGATCCGCGGGGCGCGCGCATTGCGCTGGATGCATCGGAAACGCGTACGATCATCTCGGATCGCCGGAAGGAGAACTGGCGCTTGGGCAAGCCGTCATCTATCTTGTCGTCGCGCCGAAATCGAACGCGGGTTACAACGCGTACAACGAAGCGCGGCGCTTCGTCGGCAAGGATCAGTTGCGCGGGTGCCGGTGCATCATTTGCGCAACGCGCCGACCAAGCTGATGAAGGAACTCGGTTACGGCCACGAGTATCGCTATGCGCACGACGAACCGGACGCGTACGCCGTCGGCGAAATCTATCTGCCCGATGGCATGCGCCAACCGAACTGGTATCGGCCCACGCCGCGCGGGCTGAAAGGCAAGATCGGCGAGAAACTCTCGCGCCTGGCCGAACTCGATGAAGCATGGCGGCGCGAGCACCGTGAAGACAAGAAGCGCTGAGGCGTTTCTCCGCTGTGCGCCCCTTGTTTCATGGTTTGTCGCTCCGGACGGCCAAAAGCGTGCACTAAACTCGACGTTTAGCCGACCCTAAAAACGGCTATGACTGTGCGCTAAAATCGACCGTTCCGAATAGTTAACAAGCAAGCCCCTGATATGCTCGATATTCAACATCTTCGCAAAGACCTGGACGGCGTCGCCAAACGCCTGGCCGATCGTGGCTTCACGCTCGATGTCGCCGCCTTCGCCGCGCTTGAAGCGGAACGCCGCGACATCCAGACCCGCACCGAAGAATTGCAGGCGCGACGCAACAGCCTGTCGAAGCAGATCGGCGCAATGAAAGGCCGTGGCGAAGACACCTCGGCGGTGATGGCGGAAGTGAGCAGCATCGGCAACACGGTGAAGGAATTCGCCACGAAGCTCAACGACGTGCAGAAGCGCTTGTCCGACCTCATGCTGACCGTGCCGAATCTGCCGCACGAGAGCGTGCCGGTGGGCAGCGACGAAACGCAGAACGTCGAAGTGCGGCGCTGGGGCACGCCGCGCACGTTCGACTTCGAAGTAAAGGATCACGTCGATGTCGGCGCTCCGCTCGGCCTCGACTTCGAAACCGGCGCCAAACTGTCGGGCGCGCGCTTCACGCTGCTGCGCGGGCAGATCGCGCGGCTGCATCGCGCGCTGGCGCAGTTCATGATCGACACGCACACGGAGCAGCACGGTTATACGGAGGCGTACACGCCGTACATCGTGAATCCGGAAATTCTGTCCGGCACCGGCCAGTTGCCCAAGTTCGCAGACGACATGTTCCGCGTGGAGAAGGGCGGCGACGAGAACACGGTCACGCAGTACCTCATTTCGACGTCGGAAATTTCGCTGACGAACACGGTGCGCGACAGCATCCTCGAAGCCGATGCGCTGCCGATGAAGCTCACTACGCATTCGCCGTGCTTCCGCTCCGAAGCGGGTTCGTATGGCCGCGATACGCGCGGTCTGATCCGTCAGCATCAGTTCGACAAGGTCGAAATGGTGCAGGTCACGTCGCCCGAGCAGTCGTATGCGGCGCTAGACGAGATGGTTGGTCAGGCGGAAACCATCTTGCAGAAGCTGGAACTGCCGTATCGCGTGATTACGCTGTGTACCGGCGACATGGGTTTCTCCACCGCGAAGACTTTCGATCTGGAAGTATGGCTGCCGGCGCAGAACACGTATCGTGAGATTTCGAGCTGCTCGAATACCGAGGCGTTCCAGGCGCGCCGCATGGCCGCGCGTTTCCGCAATGCGCAGGGCAGCAAACCGGAGTTCGTGCACACGCTCAACGGTTCGGGTCTGGCGGTCGGTCGTACGCTCGTCGCGGTGCTGGAGAACTTCCAGAACGCGGACGGATCGGTGACGATTCCTGCGGCGCTGCGTCCGTATATGCGTGGCGCTGAGCGCATCGAAGTAAAGTCCTGATACTTATTTGCAAAAGGGTATTGGAAAGCGCGAAAGAGTTCGATATACTTTAATTTTACGTTGTTGAGCAACGACCGGTTCAAGATCAGCTAGCTGGTAGAGACGGAGAGGTGGCAGAGTGGTCGAATGTACCTGACTCGAAATCAGGCATACGGTTTTCCCGTATCGTGGGTTCGAATCCCACCCTCTCCGCCAAGATACAAAACTACAAAACCCCGGGTCGAAAGACTGCGGGGTTTTTTCTTTTCAGCGCCTGATCCCGCACTTAACGGGGGACCCGGGCATCAAACCGTGCATCGCGCGATATCGAAGCGCAGTTCCGGTTCCGGCACGCCGCCATCGTCACTCGACGACTGCTGTACTTTCACGATCGAACCATAAGGCGAAGGCGTCAGCGTCACGAGCTACGCGTTCGAGCCGACGAGTGTACATCGTTGCTTCAAGCTTTCGAGCGATCAATTCTTCATCGAAAAACTGCGTGATGTCGTGGGCTTGTACCTGAGTCCGCCAGAAAATGCGCTGGTGCTGTGCGTGGACGAGAAGAGCCAGTGTCAAGCGCTCGAGCGTACGCAGCCCATGCTGCTATGAGTTTCGGCTACGTTGAAGGTGTCACACATGATTACGTTCGTCACGGTACCACTACGCTGTTCGCTGCCTTAAACGTGCTCAACGGCGCTGTGCTCGCCACCTGCAAGCCGCATCATCCAGACACCAGGAGTTCCTGTCGTTCCTGCGTGAAATCGATAAGGCGATAAGGCCGTTGCCACTGAACTCGACGTGCACTGCATCGTGGACAACTATGGCAGTCGCAAACATCCGAAGGTCAAGGCGTGGCTGTCGGCACGCCCCCGCTGGCACATGTATTTCACCCCACTTACAGTTCGTGGCTCAACCAGGTCAGGTCGAACGCTTCTTTGCGCTGGTTACCGACAAGGCGATCCGCAGGGGCTCATTTGGCTCGGTCAAGCAACTGCTCAAGCGTATCGATCAATTCGTCTCCCACTACAACGAAAACTGCAAACCGTTTGTCTGGACCGCGTCATCCGATTCCATCCTCGAAAAACTTCACAGACTTTGTTCGCGAATCAGCGTAACGAAATATTAGAACACAAACTTCCACACATCACAAGGGCGGAAAAGCCGCAGAAAAACCGCGAAAACGAGCGTCGACGCGGCTCTCAAAAAGGAGGGGCGTACGCGCAAGTGCTATCATCGGCCCCATTGTTGTAACGTCCGGCACCGCGCGCCCAGGCGCACCGAACACCTCTGCATTGCTCAATGGCCATCACGCTCAAGTCACCCGCCGACATCGAAAAGTTGCGCATTTCCGGCCGCATGGCCGCCGAAGTCCTTGCGATGATCGCCGAACACGTGCGCCCCGGCGTTACCACGAACGAACTCGACGCCATCTGCAACAGCTTCATCGTCAACGAACTGAAGGCCATCCCGGCAAACGTTGGTTACATGGGCTTTCCGAAGACGGTCTGCACGTCTGTCAACCATGTCGTGTGTCATGGCATTCCGGGTCCGAAGGAATTGAAGGACGGCGACATCATCAATATCGATGTGGCCATTATCAAGGACGGTTATTACGGCGACACCAGCCGCATGTACTACGCCGGCACGTCGGGCGCGGAAGCCAGCCGTCTGTGCGATACGACCTACGAAGCGATGGTCGCCGGCATCCGCGAAGTGAAGCCGGGCGCGACGCTCGGCGATATTGGCTTTGCGATCATGCAGGTCGCGCATCGGGCCGGCTTTTCCGTGGTGCGCGAATATTGCGGGCACGGCATCGGCCGCGTGTATCACGAAGATCCGCAGGTACTGCACTACGGTCAGCGCGGCGCGGGTCTGCGCCTGAAGCCGGGCCTCGTCTTCACCATCGAGCCGATGATCAACGCAGGCAAGCCCGGCACGCAGCAATCGCGCGATGGCTGGACGGTCACGACGAAGGATCGCTCGTTGTCCGCGCAGTGGGAGCACATGGTCACCGTCACGGAGGATGGCTTCGAGTTGCTCACGCCGTGGCCGGATGGAACGGGCGCGTATGCAGCGCCTTGATTCACGCAAACGCGTTGCGCCATGACGGTGCGTGAAAGGCATCAAAATACGCCACGTGTGCGTTGCAAAGCACTTTGCGAGATTTAGGAATTGACGGGGGGTCGCCCGTTCGGTTAAAGCTACGGAATGGCCCGAATTGCTCCGACAGAGCGCAATCGCCATCAAGGCACAGAGCCAGAGAAAAATGTCCGCATGAGCGCCCGCATAAATCCTTCACTGACCGTCAGCCGTATCGCTGCTCAACAAGGTTCGGTTCTGCGCGAACTGCGCACGGCGTCCCTTCGCGACGCGCCCTATGCGTTCGGCGAGACACTCGCGGACGCGCTGCTCGTCGACCCCGCATCGTTTGATGAACCCGCCGCGCTGCAAGCCACTTCGCCCAGCGTGGCGACATTTCTGCTTTACACCGAAGGGCATCCGTGCGGCATCGTGCATGCGTTCATCGAAGAACGCGCGGAATGTCCGGACGCGCGTGCATTCGTCAGCGCGCTGTGGGTCGCGCCGGCGGTGCGCCATCTGCGCGGCGGTGAGCTGCTCATGAACGCGGCGTCGAAATGGCTCGCGGAGCAGGGCGCATCGGAAGTCCATGCGTGGATTGCCGAGAAAAATCGCAATGCGCTGCGCTTTTACGAACGCCTGGGCTTCGGTCCCACCGGCGACCGCCGCGCCATGCCCGCCAACGAAGCCGAGCCCGAGCAGCTCTACGTGCGGCACATGCAAGTCAATCGCGACGCTTGACGTCGTCTTCTCTACGACGCACTCCTCGTTTTCGATAGTTCGAAACTGGCCGTAAAAATTATGGCCGCGTGCGCGTACGTCTGTAAAATACGCAAAAATTTTGGTCGTTCTTATGTCGCTCAACAAAACGCCTTTCTTCGAACTGCGCAGCGGCTCCGTCGACACGGTTCTCTTCGTCGTCAAGACTTCCGACCTCGATGCTTTGCGCACTGAACTCACGCGGCGCTTCGAAGCGACTCCCGAATTCTTCGCAGGTGACGTGGTCGCTATCGACGTGCGCCGTCTCGCGGAAGACGAGCGCGTGTCGCTCACGGACCTCGAAAAGCTGCTGAAAGACGTGCGCATGCGCCCCATCGGCATTTGCGCGCTGCCTGTGCAGTCGTGGGCCGTTGAATGGGCGAACGAAGGCGGCCTGCCAATTCTTGAAGCACGCGACCGCCGCGGCGCGCCGAAGCCATCCATCGACGAAGCCAAGCCGAACACCGAAGCTGCCACGGTTATCGAAGCCGCGGTGGCGAACGTGCCGCCGTCGACCGCGATGCCGCAGCCGGCGACCATCATCGACCGGCCGCTGCGTTCGGGACAGCAGGTGTATGAGAAGGGCGATCTCATCGTGCTCGGGCTCGTGTCCTACGGCGCGGAAGTAATCGCGGAAGGCAATATCCATATCTATGCGCCCTTGCGCGGCCGCGCGCTCGCGGGCGTGCACGGCAATCTCGACGCACGGATTTTCTGCACCTGTCTCGAACCGGAACTGATCTCGATCGCGGGCATCTACCGGACGACGGAGAACCCGCTGCCCGCCGAAGTCGCGAGCAAGCCCGTGCAGATCTGGCTGGACGAAGAAAAACTCATGATCGAACCGCTGCGTCTGACGTAAAGCGCTGCGCCCGATGTCTTTGGCGCGCACTGAAAATCATGCGAGCGGGCTTATTTGACGAACACAAGGTACATGTATGGCAAAAGTTATTGTGGTGACTTCGGGGAAGGGCGGCGTCGGCAAGACGACGACTAGCGCGAGCTTCGCATCGGCGCTCGCATTGCGCGGCCACAAGACGGCCGTGATCGACTTCGATGTCGGTCTGCGTAATCTCGACCTCATCATGGGTTGCGAACGCCGCGTGGTGTACGACCTCATCAACGTCATTCAGGGTGAAGCGAATCTGAATCAGGCGTTGATCAAAGACAAGAAGTGCGAAAATCTCTACATCCTGCCCGCCTCGCAAACGCGCGATAAAAACGCGCTGACGCTCGAAGGCGTGGAAAAGGTCATCGAAGAACTGACGAAGATGGACTTCAAGTACATCGTGTGCGATTCGCCTGCCGGCATCGAACACGGCGCGCTGGCGGCCATGCACTTCGCGGATGAAGCGATCATCGTGACGAATCCGGAAGTGTCGTCCGTGCGCGACTCGGACCGCATTCTCGGCATTCTGTCGTCGAAGACCAAACGCGTGATGGAAGGCAAGGATCCGATCAAGGAACACCTGCTCATCACGCGCTACAACCCGAAGCGTGTCAGCGAAGGCGAAATGCTGTCGCTGTCGGATATTCAGGAGATTTTGCGCATCGAACTGATTGGCGTGATTCCTGAATCGGAAGACGTGCTGCATGCGTCGAACCAGGGTATGCCGGCGGTGCATCTGGACGGGACGGCGGTGTCCGAATCGTATAAGGACGTGGTGTCGCGTTTCCTCGGCGAAGAGAAAACGCTGCGCTTCACGGACTACCAGAAGCCCGGTCTGCTGCAACGCATCTTCGGCACGAAGTAAGGGGACGCAATGTCGATTCTTTCGTTTTTGCTGGGCGAGAAGAAGAAGTCCGCCACGGTCGTGAAGGAACGCTTGCAGCTGATCATTGCGCACGAGCGCGCAGGTGGCAAAGCCGCCGCCGATTATCTGCCGGCGTTGCAACGGGAACTCGTTGCCGTGATTTCGAAGTACGTGAAGATTTCCGACGATGACATTCGGGTCAGCCTCGAACGTCAGGACGATCTCGAAGTGCTGGAAGTGAAGATCGAGATTCCGCAGGCATGACGTAAGCCTGGCGGCGCTCGCTTTTTCGCCGTGCGCCCAGCATGGGCGCACACTCGTGGGTGCAAGTCCCACCGCAAGTTGATCACAGCGAGCGAAGCGCAACTGCACGAGGGTGACCGGACGTGGGGGAGGAAGCGTGAAGCGAAACTGCGAGCCGATGGACAAGAATCGGATAAAGGCGTTGCCGATCAGGGCGAGCGGGCATGTAACCGCGAAGCTCTCGCGCTCAAGGGGCAGATGGCGTAGATCCGGCGGTTGTGCAGTGAAGGAGTGCGTTCTTACCTGAGAAAATCTCGCCTCATGCCTGAAAGGGCGACGGCGTCGAGCCGCAACGAGAAATCAGCAGAGGTCGGAGTAGTTACAGGACAGGCTGATGAAGCCGAAGTGAGTGGCGAAGGACCAAACGGGAAAGAGTGTCCAGCGTCATGTCGATGCGGCAGGTATTGCGTCAGATGCCCGCGCAAGCGGGGCGAAAGAGAGAACCTGCGACAAGCGCTTAAGCGGGTACGAGCCAATAAGGGAGCCGCTGGGGTGGACGGACTGGAAAGTGAGAAAACAGCGGAGGCGGTAGGCGCATCTCAAGCGTTGGGCGCGCGCTGGTTGCGCTATCGTGGCGGCATGCCATTATTCATGTCGAAACCTATCGCTGGTCGATACTTGTCGTTCGCTGAGCGAGAAGAGATAGCATTGCTTTCTGCACAGGG
>LELG01000011.1 GCA_001045575.1 Candidatus Burkholderia pumila | reverse complement strand
ACCGCGTCAACATGCGAATCCTCGATCGTGCTCGGCGCGCCGGGGCGCGGCGCATCGAGCAGACCATCCAAACGATAAGCAACAAAGTCTGCCGGCCACTTCGAAACGGTTTGTTGAGTGATTCGCAGTTTTGCCAAAACATCCTTATTGTCGACGCCCTTCGCGCACGCCAGCACAATCCGCGCTCGCAACGCCAACGCCTGCGCTGTCTTGCGACGCATTGTCAATGCCTTGAGTTGTTCGCGCTCCGAGTCACTCAACACGAGTTCCGCCTTGGGTCTTCCGCTCTTCGCCACCTCTTGAAGTACGTGCCGTCCATCGCACAGTAAGCAGCTAATCATTCAATTAATTTTTAACTCACAACACTAAGTTGCTCGTTTCGGCAAGGCTTGCTTGCTGAAGCATGTTCCAAAGGGCGCGCACATGCCGGGCTGGCGCGTCCACCATGACCATCGAATGTTCGAGGGCTGCGTTCATTGGCACCGCACCTTCGAGCCATGCTCTCACAAGCGCCTCTGACGTGACGATCATGTTGCTGCGTTGGGGTTCATCGTCAGTCGAAAAATCCGGCCTCTGAGGAACAACTTCCGGGTCGAAGCCGTCGTCCGTCGCGTGAAAGAAGCCGAGCGTATCCGTTTCGATGAGCAGCACATAAAAATCCGGCAGCGCCAGCCGTTCCTCCGGGAACGCGCTTTCGATGCGCATTTGCAGAAGATTCAGCGCATCGATGGCCGACAGGCGGTCGATGCCGAAGACAACACGCCGATTCCGGCGCACCGGTCGCCGGAATCGGCCCGGACTCGATCGCCGCCCGCGTCGCCATCGCTACCGTGAGCGTGGACGGACGCGAGACGCTGAATTCGATCCTGAATTTGCAAATGGCGCACATGCATCACCTCAGGGCGTGACGATATTGAAGTAGAACTCAAACGTGTCCAACCATGAGACGAACTGCCCGAACGCCTGACTGTCGCCATCGATTCTGGTTTTGCCGCCATCACCAGGCTTTGCATGTTCGTCGAGCCGAGCATGATGGTGTTGAGATCGGCGCGCGTCATGGTCAGCGAGGCATCGGCGCATCGGACGCCTTGTTCTTCGAATAATGCAGCGCGCTGTTTTCCACGCCGAGCACGTAGCGCTCCCTGGTGTCCGTCAGCGCGAGATTGAAGGTCACTATTTGCTGGCGGCTCGCTGCGCATCGAGCCGGATGCCCAGATAGTCGAGGAACATGTCGAGCGGCATGGCCTGGATCGTGTCGGGGCTCTGGGGTTCGGCGCAGGCACTTTTCGAACGCCATTGCGCAGCTCCATCGCGCCCGTGAGATAGCATTTTCGCCAGGGCGCGGATTCGGCCTGATAGCCGAGTTGCTCGTATGCGTCAGCAACTGCCTTGCGGCGACGTTTGCCGGGTCGGCGAACTCGACATGATTGACGACTTCCGCCACCCATCGATATTCGCCTTTGTCGTACGATGCGTGTGCTTTGTGCAGGACGGCCGCGGTCCCGCTCATTTTATTCGACATAGTGCTTGCCGTTGTCCGCGGGCGACAGGCGGTGAAGGTTCGCGGGAATGCCGTCAAAGAACCAGAGGCGAAGGTTGTACTGCGCGAGTGCGTCGTGATACACTATTTGATGGTAACTTCGGTAGTAAAAGTGCCGTGTCGATGCTGTCGGGAACACGGATGGCCTCGCCGATTTCGAGCGGCATGGGACCCGCATTGGCCATGCGCAGCGTCTGATCGTGCAGGTAGCGGAACATGTCACGCTGCCCGCGCAGGAAAGGCAGAATGCGCTCATTGCCCCAGGTCGGCCAGTGATGCGATGCAAACAGCATTTGCGCATCGCCGCCGAACATGTCGATGGCGGCTTGCAGATACTTTGACCAGAGCAGACCATCACGAACCTTCGCGCCATGCAGCGTGTAGAGATTGTGCAGTGTTTGCGTAGCGTCCTCGGCCGCGTAGAACGCCCTGAATCCGGGCAGATAGAACATGAACTCCGAAGGCGCTTCGGACTCCGGTGCCATCAGGACGACTAGTTCCACGCCGTCGAGCGTTAGCTTCGCCCGTCTTCTACGCGAAGATTGTCGGAATATCCAGAGTGATCGTGCTTACCGACGTCGTCTTGCCCAACCCGCCGCCTGTCGCACTGCGCGGCAGGAACGAGCCCGTACATGTAGCGCGCCCGGCGTCCCATGGCATTGCCCGCAATGATGTTTTCTCCGACTGCCGCCTCGGTGAATCCGACGGGCGCCACGATCTGAACATTGCCCGATTGCAGGTCCTGGTCACTGACGAGTCCGCGCACGCCTCCGTAGTGATCGACGTGACTGTGCATGTGATGACATGCGTGATGGGCTGGTCGCCGAAGTGCGGAATGACCAGTTGCCGCCAGACGGTGCTGGCCACTTCGGTGGTCACAAACGGATCGATGACAATGTAGCCATGGTCGCCGCGAATGATGCTCATGACCAAGAGGTCGTATCCAAGCACCTGCCAGATGCCGTCCACGACCGTGAACAGGCCGTGACCATGTTGAGCTTGGCGTTACGCCACAGGCTCGGATTGACGGTTGGCGGCGCGTCGTTGTTGTCCGGGCCGCCACTGACGAAGGCGAATTGCTGAAGATCCCAGGCGGGTATGCCACCTTGCCCTTTGATGATGACTGGCTCGGGCAACGTTGCAACGAGACCGCGACGCGCATCCTCGAAGTCCTGTACGTCAGCGAAAGAAAAAATTCGGCGTACTGCCGGTTGATATCGAGCGTTGCGCGAGTGGCGGGTTTCGCGGCGGTGCCCGTCGAGTCAAGAGGCGTAGTCGTCTGAGTGAATGCATCGCTCACCACGCCCGACAAGCCCGTAGCCACGCCTGCGACCGCCACGTTCTTCAGGAAGCTTCTCCGGGTATTCGCGTCTGACGCATCCTTGGGGACGGAAATGAGGGCCTCCGCGCTCGGGATGGCCTTATTGTTGATAGTGCAATCGGGAAATTAAAACAATGCCCGGCGGCCTTATCGAAGCGATGCTTTGATAGCAGCAAAGTGCTGGCCCTAAAAAGAAGAACCCCGCACGCGGCTGGCGGCTGGGTTCTTCTCAGTGCTTTGCAAGCATCACAACACCTCGGCCAATCTCCGCCGCTCATTGCGCTGCATGAAGTAATTCGCCGCAATGGCACCCACCGTCACCAAAGCGATAAACAACGTCGCCAGCGCATTCATCTCCGGATTCAGGCCCAGACGCACGCGCGAGAACACGACCAGCGGCAGCGTCGTCGAGCCGGGACCGGACAAGAACGCGGACAGCACGCGGTCGTCGATCGACAGCGTGAACGACGACAGCAGCCAGCCTGCAACGAGCGCCTGCGAGATCAGCGGCAGCGTGATCGAAAAGAATACGTACAGCGGTGTCGCGCCGAGATCGAGCGCGGCTTCTTTCCAGCGACGGATTCAGATCTCGCACGCGCGATTCGACGATGATCGCTACATACGAGATGCACAGCATCACGTGCCCGATCCAGATCGTGAACAGCCCGCGCCTAGCCGGCCAGCCGATCAGCTTCGCCATTTCGACGAACAGCAGCAGCGAGATGCCCTGAATGACTTCGGGAATTACGAGCGACGCGTTGATAATGCCGGTGTAGAGCGCGAAGCCGCGGAAACGCCCCATGCGCGCGAGCACAAAGCCCGCCCATGTGCCGATCACGACCGACGCACACGCCGTCAAAAATGCGATCCGCAACGACAGCCACGCCGCGTTGATGAGATCGTCATCGGTCCACAGTGCGCGATACACTTGAGCGAAAACTCGGTCCACACCGTCACCAGCGGCGACTCGTTGAACGAATAGATAATGAGACTCAGAATCGGGATATACAGAAACGCGAACCCGATCCCAAGCGCGGTGATTTGCAGCGGACGGCTCGGCTTGATCATCGTTTCTGCTCCAGTTGTTGCGCCTGAAAGTGCTGGAACAGCACCATCGGCACGAGCAGGAAGATGACAATCCCGTAGGTGACGGCGGAGGCCATCGGCCAGTCGGCGTTATCGAAGAACTCGTTCCACATGACGCGGCCGATCATTAGCGTATCCGCGCTGCCGAGCAGTTCCGGAATCACGTACCGCCCACTGCCGGAATAAACACCAGCAGACAGCCCGCGATGATGCCGTTCTTCGACAGCGGCAGCGTAATCTGCACGAACGCCTTCCACGGTTTCGCGCCGAGATCATACGCGGCTTCCAGCAGCGTATGATCCATCTCAAGATGTGCGTAAAGGGGACGGCATCACGAGAAACAGTAAGTATAAATATACCATGCCGATCCACGCATACACGCGAATCAGGAACGATGTCCAGAACGGTAGCATCACCGCCATCATCAGGAGATTGCGCGTGGCCGGATTTGAGCGCGCGATGACGCCATCGGATAGCTGATCAGTAGGCACAGCAAAGTCGATACCGCCGCGACCAACAGCGAATTCATATAGGTCGCAAAGTACAGGCTGTCCTGGACGAGGAACAGGTAGTGCGAGAAATCGAGCGCGATGTTCACCACGCCTTCCTTCATCGCCACGAGTTCTGTGTACGGCGGAATGCCGAGCTGGCTGTCCGCGAAACTGATCTTCCCGACCAGCAGGAACGGCACAAAAAACAGCAGCAACAACCACAGATACGGTCCGCCGATGACGAGCGTCCGTCCGCTGATGCCGAAACGGTTGAGCAACTTCATCATGACGTCAGCACCACGCTAGCCGACGCGCTCCATTGCACATAGACTTCGTCGCCGAAGGTAGGCGAATCGATTTTGCCGATGGCAAGGCTCGACAGATTGGCGACCACGACCTTGCCGCTGTCGAGCGTCACGTGATAAAGTGGGTAGCCGTCCGTATACGCGATATTGCTGATCTTGCCGTGTCCCCAGTTGAACGTGCCTTCGGGCGGCTTGCGCGTCAAGGCAATACGCTCGGGGGGAACGGAAATGGTCATCGGCATGCCGAGCGGCCCGGTGATGCCGTGGCTCACATACAGGCGCACCGGCAGATCCGCCGATTCGACGAACACGTAGTCCGGTTCGTCTTCCACGACATGACCATCGAACAGATTGGTCGAGCCGATGAACTGCGCAGAAAAGCGGCTGTTCGGATACCCGTACACCTGATGCGGCGTGCCGAGTTGCACGATTTGCCCTTCGCTCATCACGGCGAGGCGGTTCGCCATGGTCATGGCTTCTTCCTGATCGTGCGTGACCACGATGCAGGTGACGCCGACTGTATCCAGAATATTGACCAGTTCGACCTACGTGCGCGGGCGGATCTGCTTGTCAAGCGCGGACATGGGTTCGTCGAGCAGAAGCAGTTTCGGACGCTTGATGACCAGGCTGCGCGCCAGCGCTACGCGCTGCTGCCCGACCGACAACTGATGCGGCTTGCGCTTCGCGTACCTGTCCATCTGCACAAGTTGCAGCGCATTGTTCACGCGATCCTTCAGTTCGCCGCCCTTCACGCCTTCCTGCTTCAAGCCGAACGCGACGTTCGCTTCTACGCTCATGTGCGGAAACAGCGCGTACGATTGAAACATCATGTTCATCGGCCGGCGATACGGCGGCATTTGCGCGAGGTCTTCGCCATCGATCAGAATCTGCCTTTCAGTCACCGTTTCGAGGCCCACGAGCATTCGCAGCAAGGTGGACTTGCCGCAGCCGGAACTGCCGAGCAGCGCGAACAATTCGCCCTTCTTCACCAACAGATTGACGCCGTGCACGGCCGTCGTTTCATCGAATTTCTTGACGACGTTGACGACTTGCACGAAGTTGTCGTCCGGATTCTGGGCGGACAAGAATCCGTCCGGCGCCTGACGACCGTTATTAGGAGAATTGGGCGCTGCGTTCAACGTGCTCGACTGCTCACTCATGATTGCCTGTTCGATTCCTGCTTATAAGCGCAGTCTCGTGACGCCCTTTTCTTCGATGCGCCACGAACAAAGCCCCCGGCGATCCAGGGGCTTCGTCATTTCAGAGAATAACCGAATTCCAACTTATCGTCCGGATTTGAACTCGGTCCAGAGCCGCGTTTGTAGGCGCTGGATTTCAGGCGGCAGCGGCTTGAGCAGGAACAGCGTCTTGACGACATCCTGCGGCGGATATACGGCCGGATCGCTCGCCACGTCCTTGTCCACGTCCTTGCGCGCTTCCGCATTCGCGTTCGGATAATAAACTGCGTTCGTGATGGCGGCGTGGACCTGCGGCGTCTCGATGTAGTTGATCCATTCGAGCGCGTTGTCCTTGTTCTTCGCATCCTTCGGAATGGCCACGACGTCGAACCAGATCGGCGCACCGCCCTTCGGGATATAATAATCGATCTTGTATGGCTTCTTCGCCTCGATCGCGCGATGCTTGGCGATCACCACGTCGCCCGACCAGCCGGCGAAGCAGATATCGCCGCCGACCATGTCGTTGATATAGCCCGACGAGCTGAACTGCGTGATGTACGGGCGGATCTTCTTGAGCATCGCCAGCGCTTCGCGATAATCGGCGGGATTCGTGCTCATCGGATCCTTGCCGATGTAATGCAGCGCGGCGGCGAATATCTGGTCCGGCGCATCGAGCACGGAAATGCCGCAGGCCTTCAGCTTCGAGATGTTCTCGGGCTTGAAGAGGCTATCCCACAGTTATTGAGTTCGACGTTGCCGAGAATCTTCTTCGCCTTGTCGACGTTGTAGCCCAGACCCGTAGTGCCGTACGCCCACGGCACCGCGAACTTGTTGCCCGGGTCTGCGCCTTCGAGCAGCTTCATCAGGTCGAGGTCGAGGTACTTGAGGTTCGGAACCTTCGACTTATCCAGCGGCGCGAAAATATTCGCGGCAATCTGCTTGCCCGCATAGTTGCTGGTCGGCACGACGATGTCGTAGCCCGAGTTGCCCGTCAGCAGCTTGGCCTGGAGCATGTCGTCGCTGTCATACTTCACCTTGATGCCGCTTTGCTTGGTGAAGTTGGGAATCGTGTCCTTGGCGATGTAGTCCGACCAGTTGTACACGTTGAGTTGTTTGTCCGCGGCGTGGGCGGAAAGCGGCAACACAGCGGCCACGAACGCTACTGCGCCTGCCAACTTAGCCAGCTTCAAAACCGAAGCCGCCAGATTCTGGTTCATCTCAATTCTCCCTTGTTACGACTTATCACGGCATCTGCCATGCGGGCCGACATATCGTTTGGTCTGTCCGGTCGTTCGTACCTGCCCGCAACCGCCCTTTGAAAACCCAAAAACTACCATCAAACGCGGACGCAACAAAAAAAACATTGCGCCCGCGTGTCGCACAAAATGCACAAGGAGCGGGTATAGGCGACGTCCGGGCTTGCTGCGCAAGGCGCGGCGGGCTTCGTGCAGCTTTCTGCCGGAGGCTGCATCACCCCCGAAAGAGCGCGCATTTTAGCCTCTATTCCGCCGATGCGGGACCGAATAAAACCACACTCGTCAAAGTGGCCATAGCCGCGCCGGCACTTTGCAATGTCATTATTGAGTTTTAGTTTCCCTTCGCGCGTCTATTCGATATCGAAGAAGGAGACCATCGAACGAGGGAACAGCCAGCCTGACGAATAGCCAGCGGAATGGTCGTTGCTAGCCAATGCGATGTGCGCCGCGTGATGTTTCGAATATATCGAAATGCCGCGCGCCGCGACTTCAAACCGGCAATGTGCGCTTTCGGTGACTTTCGCTTTGTCGCTCGCTGCCATTGCATCGCTATTCGGGGCCGTCTGCTGCATGAACACCAATCCGTCCGCGCTTGCCCAGATTTCCGCTTTGAACTCCGACGCGCCCGCCTGCATGGGCCACCGCCCCGTTCGCCGCGTAGACGCTGGTGGTCGTTCGCGGGCGCGCTCGTCGCGGTCGGCTATATGGATCCGTAACTGGGCGACGGCGCTGGCGAGCGGCGTGCGCTAAGGCTATCAATTGCTGTTCGTCGTGCTGCTGGCGAGCCTGATGGGCATGCTGCTGCATGGGTCGCATCGCGCGTGGGCGTTGTGACCGGGCGCGATCTCGCGCAGTTGTGCCGCAAGCGCTATAGTCGCCGCACGACCATCGTGCTGTGGATCGCGTGCAATGTGGCCGAGGTCGTCGGCAGCGCGGTGGCGCTGCAACTGCTGTTCGGCCTGTCACTGACGGCGGGCGTGCTCGTGTCCGCCAATGGCACCTTTGAGATGCTCGCGCTGTAACGCGCGGTGACGGCGCTGATCCTGTTCGTGAGCTTCTGTTTCGTGGTGGAACTGGCGCTGGCGCATCCGGTGTGGCTGGGCGCTGCGCGGCCTCGCGCCGTCCCGCGAACTCGTGCGCGATGCGGGCATGTTATGGCTCGCCGCCGGCATCCTCGGCGCGACGGTGATGCCGCACAACCTCCTATCTGCATTCGGCTTTGGTGAAGGACCACGTTCCGGCATGTGACGATACAACCATTGGTAAAGTCTTGCGCGGCGTGAATATCGATACGTTCATGTCGCTGGGCATTGCGTTCGTGGTGAATGCGTCGTTGCTGATAGTCGCGGCGGCGGGTTCCACGCAGGTGGCTTCGCCAATATCGACGATCTCGCCGATGCGCATCGTCTGATCGTGCCGCTGGTCGCGGTTGCGAGCTTCGGGCAGCACGGCTCGAACGTGCTGCTTGTGGCGACGCAGGTCGTGCTGAGCCTGCAATTGCTGCTCGCGGTAATTCCGCTCGTGTGCTTCGTCTCGGATGCGAGTCTGATGGAGCGATGGCGCGTCGCACGCGTACCGCTCGGGCTTGCGTGGATCTGCGCGGGCGTGATCGTCGCGCTGAATGGAACCCTGCTCTGGCAGGCGCTGGCGTAGCCCGGCGTTCAGGTACGCGCATTGCTATTTTTTCATTCGATTCCCTTGCCTAACCTTTCAGCCATAGCGTGACTCGTGACTGAACCTACGCTGCCTGCGCGGGCGTTTCGTTCAGGACACTAACTTATATAGCTCACCGCCCGCTCGCCTTTTTCGTACTCGCCCTGGGCGCCGCAAGCAGCGCGCACGCGACCGTCGCCGTGCTTCAACCCGCACGCGAAGCCGCCGCGCAACCGCTCGAACTCACCCTGCTCTACACCGATGACGACGCCCGCGCGCTCACCGTCGATATCCCGAAGCAACTGACCGTCAACATCACCAACGGCGACCTGCCGCCCGCGCCGCTGACACTGGCCCGCGATCCGAAGGTGCCCGACCGACTGCGCCTTTCGCCGGGTCAATATCGCCGCGTGCGCTATACGGCGGCGTGGCCGATTCGGCGCGCGGCACCATCAAAATCGATCCCGTGGGCTTCGATGTCTCGCCGATGCTCGTCACGCTGAACCGCGGCGAGAATCAGCACGAAGTCGTCGCAGCTGAAAAACGTGAAGCGCAGGCAGCCACGCCGGCGCAACTCGCCAACGCGACCGCCGCCGCGAACACGGAAGCCGTCCCCCGACACCGCCGCAGGACACGATGCTTTCCGGCCGCTTCTCGACAATCTGTATTTCGGCTACACGCAGACGGCAATCTGGACTCTCTGCCGATTCCGTGCCGTTCCGCGACATCAGCTTCATGCCGCAGTTGTTCTACTATGTGCAGGACACGGGATGGAAGAGCTCACTCTTCACGCGCATGGGCGTGGCGGCGGGTATCGGGCATGAATCGAACGGCAAGAGCGGCGACATGTCACGCGCGATCAACATCGCCTTCGTGCGTCCGACCTGGGATTTCGGCGATCTGAACGGCAACTACCTGACGCTGTCGCCGAAGTTCTACTACTACTACTACCTCTCGAAGAGCGGTAATCAGGATATCGCCGATTATCGCGGCTACGTCGATTTCCTCATGAAGTACAGCAGCCCCGATGGCTGGCAGCTCGTAACGACGCTGCGCAAAGGTATGAAACACTGGTACGGCAGCGTGGAATCGCAGGCGACGTATCCGCTGGCGAAGCTAATCGGCAACACGTGGGGCAGCATCTGTTCGTGAGCTATTTCAACGGCTACGGCAAAGATATCCTCGACTACAACCAGCGTCGTCACTGGATCGCGCGGATCGGCTACAGTATCACTCGATGAGTTTTTGTACGATTTCAGCCGCGTTGGTCTTTCATGCTAAAGCGGCCACGAGTGAGCTTACGTCTTCGAATCTTCCCAATCTTCCGGATAGTCCCTGCATCGGCATGTGCAAAGGTTGCGGCCGCACCGCGATGGAAGTGTCCAGCTGGGTGTTCGTCTCCGATGAAGAGAAGCGCGCGATCTGAGAGCGCATAACCAAGGAAGGGACGGCGATGCGCTTCAGATACGACAAGCTGTAAAAATGGAGAAAGCCGCTTCGCACGGCTTTCTCCATTGTGCAGTCGGACCCGAGGCTTACTGAATGCCCTGAATCGACAGAAAGTCCTCATAATTCCCGCCAAAGTCCTGCAACGTGCCATCGGTTTTAATTTCGATGATCCGGTTCGCCAGCCCGCTCACGAACTCGCGGTCATGCGAAACGAAGATCAGCGTGCCTTCGAACTTGTCCAGCGCGACCTGAAGCGATTCGATCGATTCCATGTCCATGTGGTTTGTCGGCTCGTCCATCAGCAGGACGTTGTGGCGGCCGAGCATCAGCTTGCCCCAGATCATGCGGCCCTTTTCACCGCCGGACAGTACCTTCACGTTCTTCTTGATGTCGTCCGCATTGAACAGCAGACGGCCGAGCGTGCCGCGCATCATCTGCTCGTCGTCACCTTCCTTGCGATATTGGTCGATCCAGTCCGTCAGCGTCTCGTCCTTCGGAAACTCTTCGTACGTGTCCTGCGGCATGTAGCCGACATTCGCGTTCTCCGCCCACTTCACGGTGCCGTGATCAAGTTCCAGCGCGCCCTTCAGCGCCTTCAGCAGCGTGGTCTTGCCCGCGCCATTTTCGCCGATGATCGCAATGCGCTCGCCCGGCTGCACGCTCAGATTGAAGTTCGAGAAAATGGTGCGCTCGTACTTCTTCGTGATCTCTTCCGCCACGACCGCGATGTTATGCAGTTTCTTCTCATACTCGAAGCGGATGAACGGATTCTGACGCGACGACGGCTTGAATTCCTCGATCTTGATCTTGTCGATCATCTTCAGGCGGCTGGTGGCCTGACGCGCCTTCGACTTGTTGGCCGAGAAGCGGAGCACGAAATCCTGGAGATCCGCCACGCGTTCCTTCGCCTTCTGATTCGAGGCATGCTGACGCTCGCGCGCCTGCGTGGACGCCAGCATGTAGTTGTCGTAATTGCCCGGCCACACCCTCAGCGTGCCATAGTCCATGTCCGCCATGTGCGTGCAGACCTGGTTCAAGAAGTGGCGGTCGTGGGAGATGATGATTATTGTCGAGCTGCACTGGTTGAGCACGTCTTCCAGCCAACGGATCGAGCTGATGTCGAGGTTGTTGGTCGGCTCGTCCAGCAGCAGCACGTCCGGTTTCGAGAAAAGCGCCTGCGCAAGCAGTACGCGCAGCTTCCAGCCCGGCGCCACGTTGCTCATGGGCCCATTGTGGTCGCTGATGTCGATGCCGATGCCCAGCAGCAGTTCGCCCGCGCGAGCTTCGGCCGTGTAACCGTCGTACTCGGCGAATTTGGCTTCGAGGTCGGCGGCGCGCATGTAGTCGTCGTCGGTGGCTTCGGGGTTGGCGTAGATTGCGTCGCGCTCGGTCATCGCGGCCCACATTTCGGTGTGGCCCATCATGACAACGTCGAGCACGCGCATGTCTTCATACGCGAACTGATCCTGAAACAGCTTGCCGAGACGCAGATTCGGCTCCAGCATGACGTTGCCGCTGCTCGGTTTTAGATTGCCGCCGAGGATCTTCATGAAGGTCGACTTGCCGCAGCCGTTCGCGCCGATCAGGCCATAGCGATTGCCTTCGCCGAACTTGACCGAGATGTTCTCGAAGAGGGGCTTGTGCCCGAATTGCATAGTGATATTGGCGGTAGACAACACGGCGCGTCCTTTTGAATGGGATACGACGAAAAAATTAATATTTTAGCAGAAATTGCGTTACTTTGGCGGCGCTGAGCGGGCTCGCAAGCCGCCTTTCGGGCCCGCGCGAAATACGGGAGATCGGCTGCGGATCGCATCTTCAGATATGTACAGCGTCGTAAATTGCAACGTCAGTTCGATGATTTTTGAAAGAAAATTCCGGCGGCGCGCGAGATAATCACCAAATAATAATCATGCGATGGCACTGGCGAGCGGATATGGATATTTACTACAGAATCTCGATTCGGCGATTCAGCGACGCGCTCATATCGAAGAGAATCTGGCGCTCAATGGTCAAGGGACCCGCTTTAAACGAATCGCTGCTTATGACTCGGAATACATCAAACGCCATCAGATTTCCGCCTCCATTCAGGCGCCCGCCAAAGCATACTTTCTGAGCCATATCGGAGCGATCGAGGCCTCGCTCGAAACTGGCGGCCTTTCCCTGAATCTCGAAGACGATGCCATTCTCGGGACGCGCATCATCGAGATCCTGAATGCGCTGCTGCCCCTGCACGATGAGTTGGACCTTCTGTTCACCGATCTGTATGCGGCCAGCATGATGTCGATGCTGCAATTTTTCAAACTGTGCCGGGACATCAAGGATTCGGTTGGCGTATTCGATGCGCGTCAGTATTTTGCGGCATCGAGCGGTTATTTGCTGCCGAATATCAGAACCAAAAACCAGGTTACTCTATCTTCTGAAATCGTTCGAGATATTGGATTCCCCATACGATCTCGTACTTCGGCATTTGACGACGAACGGTTAATTGTAGTCGTTTTTCGTGTTTCCGTTTCTGACCTCATTATCGGCCAGCGGCACGCCTTCTCAGATTCAGATGGAGCACGACAAACTGCCGAATGTCGTGTACGACTCGTTCAGAAAATTGATCAGGGACGCCACGGTTTTCGCTGCCACTCTCAGAATGACGCTTGCCCGCCAATTTCCGGTCGACCTTCTTTGACCGGCCTCACATGCGTTCCGCAATGAACGCCTTCACGACGTTCGCATCTGCGGGCACGACATCGAAACGCTGCGGCAGCTTTTCCAGGCCGACGAACGCCTGAGGACGCTCCGGCTCGCAGTTCAGCGCCTCGCGGATCGTTTCGCCGAACTTGATGGGCTGAGCGGTTTCTAGAACGATCATCGGCACACCGGGTTTCAGGTTCTCGCGTGCGACCTTCACGCCGTCGGCGGTGTGCGTGTCGATCATCGTGTGATAACGGTCGAACACGTCGCGGATGATCTTCACGCGGTCGTCGTGATCGCTGCGGCCCGACACGAAGCCGAACTGCTTCACGCGCTCGAAGTCCCCGCTGATGGGGAGATCGAAGCCGCCCTTCTCTTCGACGTCGCGGAACAATTGCACGACGCGCGCCGGATCGCGGCCGAGCAGGTCGTACACGAAGCGCTCGAAGTTCGACGCCTTCGAAATATCCATGCTCGGCGACGTCGTGTGATACGTCTCCGCCGCCCCGCGCACGCGATACACGCCGGTCCTGAAGAACTCGTCGAGCACGTCGTTTTCGTTCGTGGCAACGACGAGCTGATCGATCGGCAAGCCCATCATGCGCGCGATATGCCCGGCGCAGACATTGCCGAAGTTGCCCGACGGCACCGTGAACGACACGCGCTCGTCGTTGCTCGCAGTCGCGGCGAAATAGCCCTTGAAGTAGTACACGACTTGCGCGACGACGCGCGCCCAATTGATCGAATTGACCGTGCCGATCTTGTGCTTTGTCTTGTAGACGTGATCGTTCGATACGGCCTTCACGATGTCCTGGCAGTTATCGAAATTCCCCTCGACTGCGAGGTTGAAGATGTTCGGATCCTGCAACGAGAACATCTGCGCGGTTTGGAACGCGCTCATCTTCTTGTGCGGCGATAGCATGAACACACGCACGCCGGTCTTGCCGCGCATCGCGTATTCGGCGGCGCTGCCGGTGTCGCCCGAGGTCGCGCCGAGAATGTTCAGCGTTTCGCCGTGCTTCGCCAGCGCGTATTCGAACAGGTTGCCGAGAAGCTGCATCGCCATGTCCTTGAAGGCGAGCGTCGGACCGTTCGACAGTTCCAGCAGCGAAAGCGTCGTGCCGCCTTCTTCGCCTAGCGTCTTCAGCGGCGTAATCTGCACGGCGCTTCCTTCGTGGCGTACGTTGCTGTAGACTTGCGCCGTGTACGTCTTGCGCATGAGCGAGCGCAGGTCGTCGGCGGGAATGTCGTCGCTGAATTTGGAAAGTACTTCGAACGCCAGGTCCGCGTAGGAAAGCGTGCACCATTTCGCAAGTTCATCGGCGGAAACTCGCGGATATTCGTTCGGCAGATACAACCCGCCGTCCTTCGTCAGACCGCCCAGCAGAATGTCCGAGAACGTGTGGCGCTCGTTCGAGCCGGTGCCGCGCGTCGAGATGTAGTTCATGTCGCTGGACCGTTGATTACGCGTGTTTAGTTCAGCGCTGCCATGCGTAGCTTCGTCACCTTCGAGACCACCGTGGACAACGCTTCGATTTCGGCAATGGCCGCGTTCGCGTTCTTTTCCACCGTCTCGTGCGTGATGAGAATGATGTCCGTCTCGCCCTTGTTCGCGCCGCCCACTTCTTCCGATTCCTTTTGCAGAAGCGCGTCGATCGAAATGCCCTTATCGGCCAGAATGCGCGTGATATTGGCCAGCACGCCCGTCACGTCCGCCACGCGCAAGCGCAAATAGTAACCACTCGTCACCTCGTCGATGGGCAGAATCGGCGTGTTCGACAGCGAATCCGGCTGGAACGCCAGATGCGGCACGCGATGCTCCGGATCGGCGGTATGCAGGCGCGTCACATCGACCAGATCCGCGACGACCGCGGACGCCGTCGGTTCCGCGCCCGCGCCCTTGCCGTAGTACAGCGTGGTGCCGACTGCATCGCCATGAACGACGACCGCGTTCATCGCGCCTTCGACGTTGGCGATCAGGCGCTTGCCCAGAATCAGCGTCGGATGCGTGCGCAGCTCGATGCCCTTTTCCGTGCGCTTCGCAATACCGAGCAGCTTGATGCGATAGTCCAGTTCTTCCGCATAACGAATATCGATCGTCGAGAGCTTGCTAATGCCCTCGACATAAGCGCGATTGAACTGCATCGGCACGCCGAACGCAATGGCGCTCATGATCGTGAGCTTGTGCGCAGCGTCCACGCCTTCGATATCGAAGGTCGGATCCGCTTCCGCATAACCGAGTTCCTGCGCCGCCTTCAATGCGGTCGCGAAGTCCAGCCCGCGATCACGCATCTCCGACAGAATATAGTTCGTCGTGCCATTGATGACGCCCGCAATATATTCGATGCGGTTCGCCGTCAGCCCTTCACGCAGCGCCTTGATGATGGGAATGCCGCCCGCCACCGCCGCTTCGAACGCGACCATCACGCCTTTCGCGCGCGCGGCTTCGAAAATCTCCGTGCCGTGAACCGCCAGCAACGCCTTGTTGGCCGTCACCACATGCTTGCCATTGGCGATCGCGCGCAGCACCAGATCGCGCGCCACGCCCGTGCCGCCGATCATCTCGCACACGATATCGATGGAAGGATCATCGACGACGGCGTTGAAGTCGTCCGTAATCGCAATGCCTTCGCTGCACGCGACTTCGGCCTTGGCCGGCGTGCGCACCGCGACCCGCGCGATTTCGATGCCGCGGCCCGCGCGGCGTTTGATTTCTTCCTGGTTGCGGCGCAGCACCGTGAAGGTGCCGCTGCCGACCGTGCCGAAGCCCAAAAGTCCTACTTTGATCGGATCCATGCTGCCTTGCGTTTCTGAAGAGTTAAGCGGAATGACGTTTTCGGTAGCCGTCGAGGAAGCGCGCGATGCGATTAATCGAATCCGCGAGGTCGTCCATGTTCGGCAAGAACACGACGCGGAAGTGATCGGGCGTCGGCCAGTTGAAGCCCGTGCCCTGCACGAGCAGTGTGCGCTCTTCGAGTAGCAGGTCGGTGATGAATTGCTGGTCGTCCTGAATGGGATACATATTCGGATCGAGCTTCGGGAACATGTACAGCGCGGCCTGCGGCTTCACGCAAGTGATGCCCGGAATGGAGGTCAGCATGTCGTACGCGAGTTCGCGCTGCTTGAAGAGCCGCCCGCCCGGCACGATCAAATCGTTGATGCTCTGATAGCCGCCCAGCGCCGTCTGAATGGCGAACTGGCCCGGCACATTCGGGCACAGGCGCATCGACGCCAGAATGCCTAGGCCTTCGAGATAATCCTTCGCGCGGCGGCGGTTTTCTTCGATGAGACCCGAAATCGCCATCCAGCCCGCGCGATATCCGCACGACCGGTAGCTTTTCGACAGGCTGTTGAACGTGACCGTGATCACGTCTTTCGACAGCGCGCCCATGGCCGTGTGCGTCTTGCCGTCATAGACGATCTTGTCGTATACCTCATCGGCAAAAATGATCAGGCCGTGTTCACGCGCGATCTTGATGAGTTCGAGCAGCAGTTCATCCGAATACAGTGCGCCGGTCGGATTGTTCGGGTTGGTGACGACGAGCGCCTTCGTGTTCGGCGTGATTTTGGCGCGGATGTCGTCGAGATCGGGCATCCAGCCGTTGCCTTCATCGCACAGATAATGACGTGCCGTGCCCGCCGACAGGCTCACCGCCGCCGTCCACAGCGGATAATCCGGCGCGGGCAGCAGCACTTCGTCGCCGTCGTTCAGAAGCGCCTGCATGGCCATGACGATGAGTTCGGACGCTCCATTGCCGATGTAAATGTCATCCAGTTCCACGCCCGCGACGCCCTTCTCCTGCGTGTAATGCATGATCGCCTTGCGCGCCGCGAACACGCCCTTCGAGTCCGAATAGCCCGACGAGCCCGGCAGATTGCGGATCATGTCCTGAATGATCTCGTCTGGTGCCTCGAAGCCGAACGCCGCCAGATTGCCGATATTCAGCTTGATGATGCGATGGCCTTCTTCTTCCAGACGCTTCGCGTGTTCGAGCACGGGCCCGCGAATGTCGTAGCAGACGTTTTGCAGCTTGTTGGATTTGAGAATCGGTTTCACGGCGGGCGGCTCTGGTGATGACAGATTGTGATTATGTGCTTCGGCGCGGCGCTCCCTCGGGCGGCGCCTTGTCCGAAAGTATCGACGATCTTGCGCCGAACAGGCAAAACGGGGTGTTGCGGGATTGCGGCGAGCAGGACGGACGACGAAACGGCGGGCTTTGCGGACCGGTCTGCGTGGCGATGACGGCTGTGGCCGATGCTGCGGCGCAGCCTCGAAACGCCGCACGTGCGCGCCTGAAGGCCTAACTAAAAGTTATAATTTACTAATTATGTCCCGGTTCCGCAATGCACCAAAGTACATCGGACGAACGGCCGCGGCACACACCGTTCCGGGCCGGACGCATTCCTCATTCACCGCATTCCCTGCCGGGTCATCGTTTTGAAATTCCATCAGGAATCCACCAACGTGCTCAATACCATCACGAGCTACGGCGACGGCTACGTCGCAGTCAATCTCGAACGGCACGAAGGCAGCGTCATCGTGATGCCGCAATCGCCCGTCGCGGCGTGGCCGGTCAAATCCTTCGAGTCGCTCACCCCAGAACATTTCGATTCGCTCATCGAAGCCACGCCGGAAGTGGTCATATTCGGCAGCGGTTCGCGGCGGCGCTTTCCGCATCCTCGGCTGACGGCACAGCTAGCGCGGCATCGAATCGGCGTGGAAACGATGGACTTCGGCGCCGCCTGCCGCACCTATAACATTCTGATGCATGAAGGCCGGAAGGTCGCGGCGGCGCTGCTGATTGAAGAATGAGCGAGCGATCAGAAAATCCTAAGTCGATCCTAAGCCGGCTTTAAAGAAGCGCACTGCACAATCCGCGCTCGCTGCATGGTGGCGTCCGAACGCGATCATGCTCTAAATTGACGAATCGTAAGGCTGCTGTGCGCTACACTCCCGCCCGGCGTGCGTCTCGTCGTGTCCGATAGTCAGAGGTCACGGCAGGCCGCTTCGTTTCACCCACGCGGCATCGGATAGGTAGATTTCAATGAACGATACGCCTTCGCGGCTACCGCTCACCCGTCTCTCGCTCATTCTTTTGCTTCCCGCGCTTGCGGTCATCTGGTTCGCGCCGCTCGGGCTGCGCCATCTCGTGCCGAGCGACGAAGGCCGCTACGCCGAAATGGCGCGCGAGATGTTCGTCACCGGCGACTGGATCACGCCGCGCTATAACGGCTACAAGTACTTCGAGAAGCCGCCGCTGCAAACATGGGCGAATGCACTGACGTTCTCGTGGTTCGGCATTGGCGAATGGCAGGCGCGACTCTATACTGCGCTGACGGGCTTTGCCGGCGTGCTGCTGATCGGCTACACCGGCACGCGCATGTTCAATGCGGTAACCGGCTTCACGGCCGCCGTCGTGCTGGCGACCTGCCCGTACTGGAACCTGATGGGCCATTTCAACACGCTCGACATGGCGCTGTCGTTCTGGATGGAACTGTCGTTCTGCGGGCTCTTGCTCGCGCAGCGGCCCGCGCTGCCGACGCACGAGGTGCGTCTGTGGATGTGGCTCTGCTGGGCCGCGATGGGCGCGGCGGTGCTGTCGAAGGGGCTGGTCGGGCTGATTCTGCCGGGCGCGGTGCTGGTGCTGTATTCGCTGATCGCCCGCGATTGGGCGCTTTGGAAGCGGCTTTATATCGGCAGCGGGCTGATCGTGTTTCTGATCGTCACCGCTCCGTGGTTCGCGCTCGTGCAGATGAAGAATCCCGAGTTCTTCAACTTCTTCTTCATTGTGCAGCAGTTCGAGCGTTATCTGACGCCCGCGCAGAACCGTCCGGGCGCGTTCTACTACTTCGTGTCGGTGCTGATCGTGGGGTTTCTGCCGTGGCTGTCGGTGGCTGGCCAGAGCTTCTGGCATGCCGTCAAGACGCCGCGCCAGCCCAATGGCTTCGCGCCCGTCATGCTGCTGCTGATCTGGTCGGCGTTCATTTTTCTGTTCTTCAGCGCCTCGCACTCAAAACTGCTCTCCTATACTCTGCCGATTGCGCCAGCCATCGCGCTCATAATCGGGCTCTATCTGCCGTCGCTGACGAAACTGCAGTACCGCCGGCATCTGATCGGCTATGCGGTGTTCCTGATCGCGGCGGCGTTCGGCGCGATTTTCATCGGCCGGGCGGAAAGCGCGAATACGCCGAATGTGCTGTACCGCGCGTTTCAGGTGTGGGTGTACGCGGGGATCGCAGTAGCGTTCGTGGTGACGCTCGTCGCAATCGGGTTGAACCGGCGCAGCGTACTCGCCGGCGCGACGGGACTGGGCGCCGCGTGGCTGCTGCTCGGCACCATCGCCGGGACGGGGCATGATGTGTTCGGCGCGCAAAGCTCGGGCGTGAAACTGGTGCCGGCAGTCCGGGCCGCGATGGTGAAGCTGCCGCCCGACACGCCGTTTTATTCCATCGCCAAACTCGATCACACGATACCCTTCTATCTCGGCCACACGATAATCATGGTGCAGGAAGCGGACGAACTCACATTCGGCGTGCAGACGGAGCCGCAGAAGTGGATCCCAAGCATCGACGAATGGATCAGGAAGTGGGATTCGGAACGCTATGCGCTCGCGCTGATGCCGCCGTACCGCTACGACCAGCTCGAAGCACAGCATGTGCCGATGCAGGTCATCGCGCGGGACGAGCGTCGCGTGATCGTGGAGAAGCCGCAGCCATGACGGCACGCATGACCGTTCGGCATTTCACCCCGAAGCGGGTATCCTTGACCAGCATCCGACTCGACGTACAATGACCCCCGTTTCCTTTACCTGCATCATCATCGGCGTATTGTTGAACGCGTGCGCGCAACTGTTGCTCAAGGCGGGCGTGAACGCCGTCGGCCAGTTCGACATCACGGCGGCCAACATTCTGCCGGTCGGTTTCAAGATCGCAACGCAGTTGCCGATCATAGGCGGGCTCGCGCTGTACGTCGTCAGCGTGGTCGTATGGATCGTCGGATTGTTGCGCGTGGACGTGTCCATTGCCTATCCGATGCTCTCGCTCGGTTACGTCGTCAACGCGTTCGCGGCGTGGTATTTGTTCGGCGAGGTGCTGTCGGCGCAGCGGCTCGTCGGCATCGGCATCATTCTTATCGGCGTGGCGGTGCTCGCGCGTGGCTGAAGCGCAGCGTCCACGCTGACATCGGATCAATTCAAATTTTTAAGCACTTTGCTCATGACTCAGACATCGCGGCCGTTCCTGCCCTTCGTCAGGCCTGAAATTGACGAAGAGACCATTCAGGGCGTCGTCGACGTGCTGCGCTCCGGCTGGATCACCACCGGCCCGCAGAATCAGCAGTTCGAGGCGGAATTGTCCGCATACTTCGGCGGACGGCCGGTGCGTGCCTTCAATTCCGGCACTTGCACGATGGAAATCGGCCTGCGTATCGCGGGCGTCGATCTCGGCGACGAAATCATCACCACGCCGATGACCTGGGTGTCGACCGCGAATGTCATCCTGGAAGTGGGCGCAACGCCAGTGTTCATCGATATCGATCCGGTCACGCGCAACATGGACCTGAACTTGCTAGAAGCGGCCATCACGCCCCGCACGAAAGCGATCATGCCCGTTTATCTGGCCGGTCTACCCGTCGACATGGACCAGCTTTATAGCACCGCGCACAAGCACAAGCTGCGCGTGATCGAGGACGCGGCGCAGGCGTTCGGTTCTAGCTGGCGCGGTAAGCGCATCGGTTCGTTCGGCGACCTGATTTCGATCAGCTTCCACGCGAACAAAAACGTGACGTCGATCGAAGGCGGCGCGCTCATCATGAACAACGAGGACGAAGCCGAACTCGCCCGCAAGTACCGACTGCAAGGCATCACGCGTACGGGCATGGACGGCATGGATTGCGACGTGCTCGGCGGCAAATACAATCTGACGGACGTGGCGGCGCGCGTGGGCCTGGGCCAGCTGCGGCAGCTCGAGCGTTTCACGGAAAAGCGCCGCGAACTGGCGCGCGCTTATTTCGATGCGTTCAAGAGCAGCGCGGCGGTGAAGTCCGGCGTCGACCTGCCGCCGGAGAATTTCGAGGACAGCAATTGGCACATGTTCCAGATCGCGCTGCCGCTCGATCGGCTCAAGCTCACGCGCGCCGAATTCATGGAGCGGATGAAAACGCGCGGCGTCGGCGCGGGCGTGCACTACCCGGCGCTGCACCTGTTCACGTTGTACCGCGAGCGCGGCTTCAGGGAAGGCATGTTCCCGCACGCGGAGAAGCTCGGGCAATCGATGGTCACGCTGCCGCTTTTCACGCAGATGACCACGGATGACGTCGCGCATGTCGTGCAGTCGATCGACGAGATCTGCACACAATTTGGTCATAACGGCTAACCGGTGAATCACCAGGAAACCCACAGCAATAATGAGTCAATTGGACTTTCCGCCGACGACGGGACCCGAAATCTCGATCATCATTCCGGTGTATAATGAAGAAGACGGGCTCGCCGCCCTCTTCGCGCGGCTGTATCCGGCGCTCGATGCGCCCGACGCGTCGTATGAAGTCATCTTCATCAACGACGGCAGCCGCGATAAATCAGCGGCGCTGCTCGCGCAGCAGTTCCGTGCGCGCCCGGACACCACGCGCATCATCCTGCTCAACGGCAACTACGGCCAGCACATGGCGATCCTCGCGGGCTTCGAGCAATCGCGCGGCGAGATCGTCGTCACGCTCGATGCCGACTTGCAGAATCCGCCCGAGGAAATCGGCAAGCTGGTTGCCAAGATGCGCGAAGGCTATGACTACGTCGGCACTATCCGCGAGCAGCGTCAGGACAGCCTGTGGCGCAAGAAAGCGTCGTTGGCGATGAACCGGCTGCGCGAGCGCATCACCAAGATCAAGATGACGGACCAGGGCTGCATGCTGCGCGCGTACAGCCGCCATATCATCGATACGATCAACCGTTGCGGCGAAATTAGTACGTTCATTCCGGCGCTGGCTTATACCTTCGCGCAGAATCCGATCGAAGTGAGTGTGGCGCATGAGGAACGCTTTGCGGGTGAATCAAAGTATTCGCTTTACAGCCTCATTCGTTTGAATTTCGACCTCGTCACCGGCTTTTCGGTGGTGCCGCTGCAATGGCTGTCGTTCATCGGCGTGATTCTGTCGGTTGGCTCGGCGGCGCTGTTTCTCCTGCTGCTGGTCCGTCGCTTCATGTTCGGCGCGGAAGTGCAAGGTGTGTTCACTCTGTTCGCCATTACGTTCTTCATGCTCGGCGTGATCATCTTCGCGCTTGGGCTGCTCGGCGAGTACATCGGGCGCATTTATCAGCAAGTGCGCGCGCGGCCACGCTATCTCGTGCAGACCATCCTCGAACAACGCGACGGTCATCCGACTGCCACCAAACCGCCAATGGACGTGGCGCAGCAAGTCGCCGTCGTCACGCGTGAGGACGACGGCGCAATGAAGTCGCGCGCAATCGTATTCGCGTATCACAATGTCGGCGTGCGCTGCCTGCAAGTGCTGCTCGCACGCAGCGTCGATGTCGCGCTCGTCGTGACGCACGAGGACAGCGCGAGCGAGGACATCTGGTTCGGCAGCGTCGCGCAGATGGCGGCGGAGCATGGCATCGAAACGATCACGCCGGTCGATCCGAAGTCGCCCGAATTGCACGATGCGATCGCCAAAGCAGCGCCGGATTTCATCTTCTCGTTCTATTACCGCAACATGTTGCCGGTTTCGCTGCTCGCGCTGGCCAAGCGCGGTGCGTACAATATGCACGGCTCGCTGCTGCCGAAGTATCGCGGACGCGTGCCGACGAACTGGGCGGTGATCAACGGCGAAACCGAAGCCGGCGCGACGCTGCACGAAATGCTCGCCAAGCCGGATGCCGGCGCGATTCTCGCGCAAACACCCGTGCCCATTCTTCCGGACGACACGGCCTCGCAAGTGTTCGATAAAACCGTCGTTGCGGCGGAACAGACTTTGTGGCGCGTGCTGCCTGCGCTCATTGCAGGCGAAGCGCCGCATCTGCCGAACGATCTTGCCGCAGGCAGTTATTACGGCGAGCGCAAACCGGAAGATGGGCGCATCGACTGGACGCAGCCCGCACAGCGCGTCTACAATCTAATCCGTGCCGTCGCGCCGCCGTATCCGGGCGCGTTCACGGATGTGGGCTCGGATCGCTTCATCGTTGCACGTGCGCGGTTGATTCCGGAAACGGGTCTGCCGGGCGTCTCGACCGAAAGGCTCGGTGAGTTGCGTCGTTTGCCGCCCGGCATCCACGTGACGGATAATGCGATGTTTGGCGTCTGCGGCGATGGCCGCGTCATCGCCATCCACGAATTGCGCCACCGCCCGCTGAACGCGGATGCGCAGCCCGTGGGTGAAGAGCGCAGCATCGATCCTGCCGAAGCCGGCTGAATCATTCAATCCTCTCGTCATTCATGAAAAAAGTTCTGATCCTCGGTGTGAACGGCTTCATCGGCCATCACCTGTCCAAGCGCATCCTCGAAACCACGGACTGGAAAGTCTTCGGGATGGACATGCAAACCGACCGCCTGGGCGACCTCACGAATCACGAGCGGATGCATTTCTTCGAAGGCGATATCACCATCAACAAGGAGTGGATCGAGTATCACGTCAAGAAGTGCGATGTGATCCTGCCGCTGGTGGCCATCGCTACGCCCGCGACTTATGTGAAGCAGCCGCTGCGCGTGTTCGAACTGGACTTCGAGGCGAACTTGTCCATCGTGCGTTCGGCGGTGAAGTACGGCAAGCATTTGGTGTTTCCGTCGACCTCCGAAGTGTACGGCACGTGCACCGACGAGCAGTTCGACCCAGAAAACTCCACGCTTTCGTACGGCCCCATCAACAAGCCGCGCTGGATTTACGCGTGCTCCAAGCAGTTGATGGACCGCGTGATCTGGGGTTACGGCATGGAAGGCTTGAACTTCACGCTGTTCCGCCCGTTCAACTGGATCGGGCCGGGCCTCGACTCCATCTACGCGCCGAAGGAAGGTTCGTCGCGCGTGGTGACGCAGTTTCTCGGGCATATCGTGCGCGGCGAGAACATCAGTCTCGTCGATGGCGGCGCACAAAAGCGCGCGTTCACGGATATCGACGACGGCATCGGCGCGCTGATGAAGATCATCGAGAACAAGAACGGCATGGCGACGGGCAAGATCTATAACATCGGCAATCCGAAGAACAACTTCTCGGTGCGCGAACTCGCCAACATGATGTTGAAGCTCGCGAGCGAATTCCCCGAGTACGCGGACAGCGCAAAGAAGGTGCAGTTGGTGGAAACGTCGTCGGGCGCGTACTACGGCGCAGGCTATCAGGACGTGCAGAACCGCGTGCCGAAGATCGACAACACCATGCAGGAACTCGGCTGGGTGCCGCAAGCCACCATGGACGACGCGCTGCACAAGATTTTCGAAGCGTATCGCGCGCACGTGGGCGAGGCTCGCGCGCTGGTCGAACAACAGGCGTAAGCACGTGGCGCGCATCGTCCTCAAGATCGACGTCGATACGCTGCGCGGTACGCGCAAAGGCGTTCCGAATCTCGCGCGCATCTTCGACAAGTACAGCGCCCGCGCCACGTTTCTGTTCAGCCTCGGGCCGGATCACACCGGCTGGGCGCTGCGTCGCGTGTTCCAGCCTGGGTTTCTGAAAAAAGTGTCGCGCACGTCGGTGATCGAGCATTACGGCATCAAGACGCTAATGTACGGCGTGCTGCTGCCGGGGCCGGATATCGGGCGCGAAAGCAAGTCCGAAATGCGCGCCATTCATGAAGCCGGGTTTGAGTGCGGCATTCATACGTGGGACCACGTCTACTGGCAGGACAACGTGCGCGCGCGTAACCGCGACTGGACCGTGAAGCAGATGCAGCACAGCCACGCGCGCTTCGTCGAGATTTTCGGCGCGCCGCCTGTCACGCACGGCGCGGCGGGCTGGCACATGAACGGTCACGCGTTCGAGCAGATCGATGCATGGGGTATGCAGTACGCCTCGGATGGCCGTGGCCATACGCCCTATATTCCCGTGCTCGATGGCCGGCTGAACCACGTGCAGATGCCGACCACGCTGCCGACGCTCGACGAAGTGCTGGGCGTGGATGGCATCGACGAGAGCAATGTGGTGGCACACCTGCTCAAACGCACGGAAGACAATCCGCACGATCAGGTCTTCACGCTGCACGCGGAACTCGAAGGCCAGAAGCTCGCGCCGATCTTCGAGCAACTGCTCGCCGGCTGGGGCGCGCAGGGACACAGCTTCGCCACGATGGGCGATTATCATGCGACGCTGGACCGTTTGACCCTGCCCACGTACCCTGTCACGTGGGGCGGGATTCCGGGCCGCGCGGGCGAGTTGATCGTTCAGCCGGGGTGGTACCCTCTCGCTTTGACCATCCGATAAACCATAAAAACCGGAGGAAGCTTCGTGCCAGTCGCAGTCGACCAGTCTGTTCCCGACTTCACCTCGCCCTCGACGAGTGGCGACTTCACCCTCTCCAGCCTGCGCGGCAAGAAAGTCGTGCTATTTTTCTACCCGAAGGACAACACGCCGGGCTGCACGCAAGAAAACTCGCAGTTTCGCGACAGTTACGAGCAGTTCACGAAGGCCTGCGCGGAGATCGTCGGCATCTCGCGCGACAGCGTGAAATTGCACGAGAACTTCAAGAAAAAGCTCGAACTGCCTTACACGCTCGTATCTGATGCGGACGAAGCCGTCTGCGGCATTTTCGACGTCGTCAAGATGAAGAAGATGTACGGCAAGGAAGTGCGCGGCATCGAGCGCTCGACTTTTCTTATCGATGCCGACGGCGTCCTACGCCGCGAGTTTCGCGACATCAAGGTGCTGGGGCATGTGGATGCGATTGTCGAAGCGGTCAAGGCCATTTGACGCACGCAATTGACGCTTGTTATTGTTATATTGATTCGCAATGAGCACCTGTCCTCCCCATTTCCCTGCATTCGGCCCGAACCGCCTTACGTCCCGCCGCAGTCCCTGCGGTGTGTCGTCCGGCATGGATCCCGTGGTGCGGGCAAGGCAGAAGCGCTTTGCAGCAGAAGTGAGCCGCTGGTTCCTGTAGTCGTGCCGGCGGCTTTTTTATTTGGCGTCGCACAAAAGCCACGCTATTCCGGCTCTCACGCAATGTGACGGATGCAATCTCAAGGAGCAGATCGAAACTTAGGCGAACCGGCGTTTTCGACACGAAGCGTGCCACCGGGCGCAAACTGCACGACCGATTCGCGGCGGGCGCGAACGGGCAGGATGTGACAGGCGGCGCACGATACATGACCCGATTCCTTTCGAGGGAATATCATGCCTTTGCCTACCGCCCCGGCCAAGCTCGGCCACCTCCTGCCGTCTGAAGAGTACAAGGCCAAAGCACGGCCATCGAAACAGCCCAAGAGGACGACTGCGGCCACCGATGACGGCGACGGCGACGTCGAAACGGCCACCGCGAAACGTCCGGCGACGAATGCCGCGCACACGCTGCGCGCCATCGCCAGCGGCGTGCTGACCCAGATTCCCAGCGAAGCGCACGCCGAAGCCGTCGTGCCGCCGCCCGCGCCCGGCAGCGTGCCTGCGCGCGGCCGAAAATCGAAGCAGACTGAGGCGTTGCTGCAACCCAAGGCGGAAGAAACCGAAGCACGCGCGGAGACGCCTGTCGCGCCCGCTGCTGCTGTCGTTGCGGAAAGCCCAAAGGAAACGCGCGCCCAGCCGAAACGCCAGAAACGCGTGTCGCAAGAAGCTGAACTGCGCAAGCTCTTCGTGCTGGATACGAACGTGCTGATGCACGACCCGAGTTCCCTGTTCCGTTTCGAGGAACACGACGTCTATCTGCCGATGATGACGCTCGAAGAGCTCGACAATCACAAGAAAGGTATGTCCGAAGTGGCGCGCAATGCGCGTCAGGTCAGCCGCACGCTCGATGCGCTGGTCGCGCACGCGGGCAAGATGTCGGACGGCATTCCGCTGGCGGCGCAGGGCAATCGCGACGCACTCGGCCGCCTGTTCTTCCAGACGACGCTTACCAAGATCGAGCCGGTTGAAGGCCTGCCGGTCGGCAAGGCGGATAACCAAATTTTCGGCGTCGTGCGCGCATTGCAGCGCGAGCGGCCAGACAGCCAGGCCGTGCTGGTATCGAAAGACATCAACATGCGGATCAAGGCGCATGCGCTGGGTCTGCCCGCCGAAGACTACTTCAACGATCAGGTTCTCGAAGACAAGGACCTGCTTTACTCCGGCGTGCGCCTGCTACCGCAGGACTTCTGGGTCAAGCACGCTAAGGGCATGAAAAGCTGGCAGGACACCAAGATCGGCACGACGTACTACCGCGTGACCGGGCCGCTGTGTCCGTCGATGCTCGTCAACGAGTTCGTCTATCTTGAACCGCAGAACGGCGAGCCGTCGTTCCATGCGGTCGTGCGCGAACTGAACGGCAAGACCGCGCTTCTGCAGACGCTGCGTGACTACGGCCATCACAAGAACAACGTATGGGGCATCATGGCGCGTAACCGCGAACAGAACTTCGCGCTGAATCTGCTGATGAACCCGGAAGTCGATTTCGCCACCCTGCTCGGTCAGGCCGGCACCGGCAAGACGCTGATGGCGCTCGCCGCCGGCCTCGCGCAAGTACTCGACGACAAGCGCTACAACGAGATCATCGTGACGCGGGCGACGGTGACGGTCGGCGAGGACATCGGCTTTCTGCCGGGCACGGAGGAAGAGAAGATGCAGCCGTGGATGGGCGCATTCGATGACAACCTCGAAGTTCTGCAAAAAACCGACGATGCCGCCGGCGAATGGGGCCGCGCCGCGACCCAGGAATTCATTCGCTCGCGTCTGAAGGTGAAGAGCATGAACTTCATGCGCGGCCGGACGTTCGTGGACAAGTACGTGATCATCGACGAGGCGCAGAATCTGACGCCGAAGCAGATGAAGACTCTCGTCACGCGCTCAGGACCGGGCACGAAGATCATCTGCCTGGGCAATATCGCGCAGATCGACACGCCGTATCTGACCGAGGGTAGTTCGGGGCTGACTTACGTCGTCGACCGTTTCAAGGGATGGACGCACAGCGGGCATGTGACGCTGGCGCGCGGTGAGCGTTCGAGATTGGCAGATTACGCTTCGGACATTCTCTAAACGTTTCTGGCAAGATCCGGTATAGGGGCAAGCCTTCTCGGCCCGCCTCCTCCCACACCACCGTGCGTAAGGGTTCATACACAGCGGTTCGGATCGATTGATCGGCTAGGGAGGCAGTGATGGAAGACCGAGGGATCGCAGAAAGCGATTGGTCAACGCCCGTTGC
>LELG01000109.1 GCA_001045575.1 Candidatus Burkholderia pumila | reverse complement strand
TTCTTCGGTACGTTAAAGTCTGAGTGCTTCCGGCTACACCACTTCTACAGCATCGAACAGTGCAAGCGGAGCTGAACCGCTACATTCACTACTACAATCACGATCGCATCAAGCTGAAACTGAAAGGGCTGAGCCCCGTGCAATACAGCACTCAGCCATTGACCGCGTAGTCTTTAACTGTCCAACTTCGTGGGGTCAGTTCAGATCGCCCGGATCACGCCCTCGCCCAAACTCGGTGGCAATCAATCTGCGCGGCTGGTGGATGACGGCATCGGAATGGCGCGCGTCGCAGCGAAGCACGAAGCACTTCGGACGATGCGCGCGCGTGGGTCGTGCAGCCGTGCATGGCGTGGCTCGAGTCGCGCCGTTTTTGCGCCGCCGATGCAACGCAATTGATCGCCTATGCCGCCGCAGTCCATACGCCGCCTGAGCGAAGTCCTGACGCCGACAATGGTCGCCGCTTATGCACGCGGCATCGACGGAAACTACGAGGAAGCATCGTGCGGTTTCATCGTGCCGGACGACTGGCCGGAGCGCTCGCTGGCTTACGCGGCGTCGCCGCTTACCACCATCTGAAGAAGTGATGCACCGGCCCGACGTCGTGGCCGACCTGCAAGCGCGCGCTCGCTTCGATCGCGCCGGTGAGATAGCGCTTGGCTTCGGCGGTGGCGGTGGCGAGATCGTCGCTTTGCGGAATCAATGCAGCAATCGCGGATGATAACGTGCAGCCCGTCCCATGCGTATTCGACAGCGGCACACGCGCGCCGCCGAGGCGCAGCGCGCCGTTCGATTCGATCAGCCAGTCCGGGCTTTCCGCCGATGACAGATGGCCGCCCTTCATCAGCACGGCCTTCGCGCCGTGCGCACGCAACGATTCGCCCTGACGAACCATCTCGTCTTCATCGGCGGCGGATTGCGTGCCAAGCAGCGCAGCCGCTTCCGGCAGATTCGGCGTGACGAGCGTAGCGAGCGGCAGCAGTTCCTCGCACAGTGCGTCGATGGCTTCCGGCGCGAGCAGCGCGTGATTGCTCTTCGAAATCATCACCGTGTCTAGCACGACATGCTTCGGTCGATAACGCCGCAACGCCTCCGCGATGGCGCGCACGATGCCCGCGTTCGCCAGCATGCCGATCTTCACGGCATCGATACGGACATCGTCGAACACGGCGTCGAGCTGGGCCGTGATGAATGCCGATTCCGGCGCGTGGACGGCGGTCAAGCCGCGCGTGTTCTGCGCGGTCAGCGCCGTGATGACGCTCAGGCCGTATGCGCCGAGCGCCGAGAACGCTTTCAGATCCGCCTGAATGCCCGCGCCGCCGCCCGAATCGGAACCGGCGATGGTGAGCACGTTGGAGATGGTTTTGGTTGATTCCATGACTATTGAATGATGAGCGCACGCAATGCTGCGGTCGCTTCGCGCGGATCTTGCGCTTTGCAGATCGCGGACACGACGGGCAATACGAACCGGTCGAGATAGGCAACGGCGAAACCGCTGGGCAGGGCGACATCACGTGCGGCGAGTTCTCCGGCGATGGTCGAATACGCGATGGCGGCGACCGTGGCGTCGAGGAACTCATCGCGCGAGCTCGAGGATGCTACGCCGATGAATGTCGCGACCGTCGCGGACAGCGCGCAGCCGACGCCGTGACGCGCGTCATCAGCGGCGAGCCGTTCGATAGCGCGACGGTGCGCTTGCCATCGGTGATATAGTCGGTCGAACCGGTGACGGCGACGACGGCTTGCGTTTTTAGCGCGAGAACTTGCACGGCATCGGTGTGAGCGGTGCTGTCCACGCCGCGACCGCTCGCCGCGCCGCCAGACAGACTAATGATTTCCGAAGCGTTGCCGCGAATTACCGAAGGCTTCGAATCGAGCAGATCGAACGCGAACTGCGTGCGGAACGACAGCGGGCTGACCGCGACGGGATCGAAAATCCACGGCTTGTGCGCACTGTTGGCAGCCAGCGCGGATGGCGCGTGCCTGCTCCGATCGAGCGTGTCGAGATTCACAGACAGCGCGTTGGCAATCGGTGCGAATTCGCCGACTTCCTCTCGTGCGATGACCATCGCAAGCGCAGCCCCGGCGGCGAGCAGCACGTTCGCGGTGAAATTCGTGACGACGAGATTCGTCAGTCGTCAGGCAATGCACGAGCGGCGCAGTCGAGCGCACGCGTGTGACGAAAGAGTAGAGATCGGCGGGTTGCACCATCGAAAAAGCTTAGCCCGCAGTGTGCGGCTGAAAAGAAGCTGACTTCAATGTTCAATGATGCGCTTCGCCAATCAGCGCGACGGAATCGAACGCGCGCTGATTCGCCTGATGACGGCGCATGACGAAGTACATCATCAGACAGACGAAGGAGCCGAACATGACGATGACGAACTGAATCGGCATGTCCAACCACACGAGCACGGCGTAGAGGCAGAGCATCACGAGCACGGACAGATTTTCGTTGAAGTTCTGCACCGCGATGGAGTGTCCCGCCGACAGCAGCACATGCCCGCGATGCTGGAGCAGCGCGTTCATCGGCACGACGAAGAAGCCGGACAGCCCGCCGACGACCATCAGGAACAGATACGCGATCAGCAGATAGCCTGGGAAATGCAACTTGCCGAAGTAGATGCCCCAATGTGTTGGAATGAGATGACGCGTGTAGAACGCCATCAACATGACGGCGATGCCCATGATAATGCCCACCGGCAGCACGGACAGCGAGCGCTTGAGCGGCACGCTCGCCGCCGCGAGCACCGCGCCGACCGCCACGCCCACCGCGATCACGGCCTGCAGAATGGCCCCCTGCGATAGCGTCATGCCGAGCGACACTTCGGCCCATTTGAGCACGATGAACTGCAGCGTCGCGCCCGCGCCCCAGAACAGCGTGGTCACAGCGAGGGAAATCTGGCCGAGCTTGTCGCGCCAGAGCACAAGAAAGCAGTCGGCGAAGTCGGTGATAAGCTTGAGTGGACGCGTTTCCTGTTTAGGATAACGCGCGCTGGTGTTCGGAATGCGCAGATTGAAGACGGCGGCGATCACGTACATCAGCATGATGACGAGCATCGCGGCTTCGGCGGGCGTGTTGATGCGCGGAATGTGCAACGACAGCAGATGCGCCGCTATGCGCGGACTGATGAGTGCTCCGCCCATGAGGGTGCCGAGAATAATGGATCCGACCGTGGTTCCTTCGATCCAGCCGTTTGCCGCGACCAGCCGGTCCGGCGGCAAATGCTCAGTCAGAATTCCGTACTTCGCAGGCGAGTAAGCGGCCGCGCCAAAGCCGACGATTCCGTACGCCAGCAGCGGATGCGCGCCGAACAGCATCGTCACGCAGCCGACCACCTTGATGAAATTGGTCACGAACATCACGTGGCTCTTGGGCCGCGAGTCCGCGAACGCGCCGACGAAGGCTGCAAGCATGACGTATGATAGCACAAAGAACAGCCTGAGCAGCGGCGTCATCCAGTTCGGGGCGTGAAGATCTTTCAGCAATGCAATGGCAGCGATCAGGAACGCGTTATCGGCCAGCGATGAGAAAAACTGCGCGGCCATGATGGTGTAAAAACCTTTTTTCATCTGATCCGAAGCTTTCCTCACTGCGGGTGATCCGCCCCGAATGCTTGCTTTTTTGTCTGTATTGCATCCAGGCTTATGCCATTCGAAATGGGTTGTACGCACGGCTTTATAACACGAAAATAGGCGCATTCTGGCTAGCAGTAATCTCGATCACGTGCGGAATGGCACGCATCGGCAGGATTTTCCTCATAAGAGACTGATTCGCAAGGCGTCTGTTTTTTTGCCGCTGTGCCTCGTTTGAACTGCATTTCCACTCGATACTCATGCCTCGCCCCCTTTCCGCCACTATTCATACCGCCGCGCTCGCCAACAATCTGGCCGTCGCGCGAAAATACGCGCCAAAGTCGAAAATTTGGGCCGTCGTCAAGGCCAATGCGTATGGCCACGGACTGGCGCGAGTGTTCCCGGGATTACGGGCGACTGACGGCTTTGGTCTTCTCGACCTCGAAGAAGCCGCGAAGTTGCGTGAATTAGGCTGGGCGGGGCACATTCTTCTGCTCGAAGGCTTTTTCAGGCCGACGGATATCGACGTAATCGACCGCTACAGCCTCACCACGGCGGTTCATACGGACGAGCAATTGCGCATGCTGGAAATGGCGCGTTTGTCGAAACCAGTCAATATCCAGTTGAAAATGAACAGCGGCATGAACCGGCTGGGTTATACGCCGGAGAAATACCGCGCGGTGTGGGAGCGGGCACGGGCGTGCAAGGGCATCGGGCAAATCACGCTCATGACCCATTTTTCCGATGCCGATTCTAAACGCGGTATCGCGCATCAGTTGCAGACGTTCGAGCGCGGCGCGGAGGGTATTGCAGGCGCGCGCAGCCTTTCGAATTCGGCGGGCGTGCTGTGGCATCCGGGCGCGCATTTCGACTGGGTGCGGCCGGGGATCATGCTGTATGGCGCGTCGCCTTCGGGCGCGACAGCGGATATTGCGGACACCGGGCTCAAACCCGTCATGACGCTGCAAAGCGAGATCATCGCCGTGCAGACGATGGAAGCGGGCAGCAGCATCGGTTACGGCTCGACTTATACGGCGGGCAAGCCCATCAAGATCGGCGTCGTCGCGTGCGGGTATGCGGACGGCTTTCCGCGTGTCGCGCCGGAAGGCACGCCCGTGATCGTCGATGGGGTGCGCACCCAACTCGTCGGCCGCGTGTCGATGGACATGCTCACCGTCGATCTGACGCCGTGCCCGAACGTGGGCATCGGCTCGCGCGTGGAACTGTGGGGCGCGAATTTGCCCATCGACGATGTGGCGGCAGTGTGCGGGACCATCGGTTACGAGCTGATGTGCGCGATCGCGCAGCGCGTGCCGGTACGGGCCGAATAACCCGGCTCATTCGAAGCGACTAAAAACAAGGCATTAAGTGGCAAAAGTAGCGAAAGCAAAAACGCTGTACGTGTGTAGCGAATGCGGCGCGCAGTCGCCGAAGTGGACCGGCCAGTGCGCCACGTGCCATGCGTGGAATACGCTGGTGGAGTCCGCCGAGCAGGTGCCGTCGGCGCATCGATTCCAGACGCTGGCGAAAAGTTCGGCGGTGCAGAAGCTGGCCGAAATCGAAGCGTCCGATGTGCCGCGCTTCTCGACAGGCGTCGGCGAGTTCGATCGCGTGCTTGGCGGCGGGCTGGTGCCGGGCGGCGTCGTATTGATCGGCGGCGATCCGGGCATCGGCAAATCGACGTTGCTGCTGCAATCGCTTGCGGAGATTGCGCGCGAGCGGCCCTCATTTTATGTGAGCGGTGAGGAATCGGGTGCGCAGATCGCGTTGCGGGCGAAGCGGCTCGGCTTGATTGGGGAACCAAGCGCGGCGGGCGATCTTTCGCTGCTGGCTGAAATCCAGCTCGAAAAAATCCAGGCGACCATCGATAAACAACGGCCCGAAGTCGCCGTCATCGACTCCATTCAGACCATTTATTCCGAAGCGCTGATCTCCGCGCCCGGCTCCGTCGCGCAGGTGCGCGAGTGCGCGGCGCAACTGACGCGCATCGCCAAGCAGACGGACACGTCGATCATCATGGTCGGCCACGTGACGAAGGAAGGCAGTTTCGCGGGGCCGCGCGTGCTGGAACACATCGTCGACACGGTGCTGTATTTCGAAGGCGATACGCATTCATCCTTCCGGCTTGTGCGCGCGTTCAAGAACCGCTTCGGCGCGGTCAACGAACTCGGCGTGTTTGCGATGACGGAGAAAGGCTTGTGCGGCGTCGCCAATCCTTCCGCACTTTTTCTGTCGCAGCATGAACAGAGCGTCGCCGGGTCGTGCGTGCTGGTGACGCAGGAAGGTTCGCGCCCGTTGCTCGTCGAAGTGCAGGCGCTCGTAGATACCGCCCATGTGCCGAATCCGCGCCGGCTTGCGGTCGGGCTGGAGCAGAACCGGCTAGCGTTGTTGCTGGCGGTGCTGCATCGGCATGCGGGCATCGCGTGTTTCGATCAGGACGTGTTTCTCAACGCGGTTGGCGGCGTGAAGATTACCGAACCGGCGGCGGACCTGGCCGTGCTGCTCGCCATCCATTCGTCGATGCGCAACAAGCCGCTGCCCAAGGGTTTGATTGTCTTCGGCGAAGTCGGTCTGGCGGGCGAAATCCGGCCGTCGCCGCGTGGTCAGGATCGCCTGAAGGAAGCGGCGAAACTCGGTTTTTCCGTCGCGCTAATTCCGAAGGCCAACGCGCCAAAGCAGGGCATCGACGGACTGAAGGTGATTGCCGTGGACCGTATCGAGGAAGCGATCGACCGCGTCCGCGATCTCGATTGATCAGCGACGGCGTGGCGCGTGACAAAAGTGCATCGAACGTGGATCGGACCCCGCGTAATGTGCCGTAAAAATCGTGCTGCGCCGTGTAATCCAATCGAAGTTTCGTTTTCTTATCCTTTCAATGCTACGGAACCAGTCAACATTGCTGAACTCTCAGATAGGCAACGTGACTGGAAGGATCAAGAGGACGGACCACGCTTTGAAACACGTCAAATCAATCCGCGCCACGCCCGCGTTCCATTTGCGCGGATGCCGCGTGTCCGCGCCGCTGCAACAGCCGTGGGGCAACGGTTGCCGGGATCGTCGAATGGATCGACGGCGAAGGGCATATTTCGCGGCGCGTCATCGCGGAAGACATCACGGAAGATAAAGCGTTTGCGACCATTCGCCATCACGTGACGGGCCGCAAACACGTGTTGATCGATGACGAGCGTCAGCCGCGTGCGATTTGCCGCGTCGTTAATCAGCGATATGCCGGAACAGCGGATGAACCACTGTTTCGGCTGGCGTAGTAAGAAAACCGGCGCGACGCAACAATCGAGCGGTTCGAGCAAGGCGCTCCATTCGTCGCGCGTGCGCTCGCTGAAGATTGCGGCGAGTTCTGACGACAACTGCGCGGCGTCCGCGTCGCCGATCGCCTGTCCCTGGCTCCAATGCCTTGCAGCCCAGCCGAGGCGGCCGATTGCGTCGCACAAACATCGCCAGAATTTCAACTCCAATGCGCCGACCGCGATAAACCTATCGTCCTTCGTGCGACAAGGCACGCCGCCGTTGAGCAATCCCGCGCCCGCCCGCGTGCCGGCGTGATCGCCGTTCGCCAGCGCGATATGCGCCATGACGTTGTGCGTGTGCCTCGCATGAGTCATCGAGACGTTAAGGCAGCGGCCATCGCCGCTGCGCGCGACAGGCTAACCATCGCGCGATGCAAGCTGATCCAGCACGCCCGCATAAGCGATATACGTGAAATCGTGGCTCGCTTTCTCCGCGAACGGATCTTCGGCACCGAAGCCGGTGATCGCACAATAGACGTGAGCTTCAGATTCATCGCGCGCAACACATCATAATCGACGCCCAGCCGCGCCATCACCGACGGCCGGAAGCTATCCGTATCACGCGCGAGCTCGATGAGCGACGCGCGACCATTGTCCGTTTTCAGGTCGAGCGTCATGCAACGCTTGCCGCGATTCACGATCCGGTAGAATGCGCTCGGCGTGCCGCTATGGCGGTCGGCATCGCTCTGCAGAATGGTGCGCGCATAGTCGCCTTCGCCGGGTGCTTCGATCTTGAGCACATCTGCGCCGAGTTCCGCGAGCCGCATTGTGGCGACCGGGCCGGGAAGAAGGCGCGTGAGGTCGAGCATGTGCAGGCCGTCGAGCGAAGGTGTCATCAGATTCAAGGCTCCTGAACGGGTTAGCCGATTTGTTCGAGCTCCTCGTGCGCTTCGAGCCATTCTATTTCGAGCGTTTCGAGCCGCGCGTTGACTTCGCCCTGACGGCAGATCGTGTCGGTCAGCTTCGCCTTCTGCGCAGCTTCGTAGCTCGACGGATCGGCGACGAAGGCATCGAGTGCGGTCTTTTCGGCATTGAGCTTCTCCATCTCTTTCTCGATCTTCGCAATGCGCGTCTGCAGCGGCTTCTTCGCGCGAGCTTTTGCCGCTCCTGCGCTTACTGCCGGCGCTGATCCTGCGGTTAACGCCGCTGTTGTCCTGAACGTCGCTTGTTGCGTCCTTCGCCGCCGCACGCGTTTCTGCTGCATGTTGCAAGAGCCAGTCGCTATAATATTGTTGAGATAGCCATCGAAAGGAAATAGAAAGGAGAGATTCAGGCGATGCTTCGCCACCAGCATGAACGTGTCCGTGGGCGCGCGCAGCAAATGCCGGTCGTGCGAGACGAAAAGCAGCGGGCCTTCGAGCTGCGCGAGCGCTATCGTCAGCGCGTGACGGGTTTCGAGGTCGAGGTGGTTGGTCGGTTCATCGAGCAGAAGCAGATTCGGCTTTTGCCAGATGATGAGCGCCAGCAGCGCCTTCTCGCCACCGGAGAAGGGCGCGATCTTCGCTGTCGCCATGTCGCCCGAGAAGTTGAAACTGCCGAGGAAATCGCGTAGTTCCTGTTCGCGCATGTCCGGCGCGAGGCGGGCGAGATGCTGGCGTGCGGAATCGTCGGGACGCAGCGTTTCCAGTTGATGCTGCACGAAGTAGCCGATCTGCAGGCCCTTGCCCTGACCACCGTGCCCGACAGCGCATCTAGCGTGTGCGCGAGCGTCTTGATGAATGTCGGATTTGCCCTGACCGTTCCGTACCGCGCAGACCGATGCGCTAACCGTTTTGAATCGAGCGACACGCCTTCGACAATGGGAATCTCGCGGCCGTCGTCGGCTTGATAGCCGCAGCGCACGTCTTCCATGAGCATCATCGGATTGGGCGCGGCGTCCAGCTCGCCGAATTCGAACGTGAACGGCAAACTCGTATGCGCGGGCGCGATCAGTTTCATCTTTTCGAGCGCCTTCACGCGGCTTTGCGCCTGCCTGGCCTTGGTCGGCCTTCGCCTTGAACCGGTCGATGAAGCTCTGCAAGTGCGCCACCGTCCGCTGCGTTTCCCATACGCGCTCTGCTGCGCTCGCAGGATTTCGAACTGGCTTTAGTTGCCGCCGTAACGCTTCACCTGACGGTTTTCCAGATGCAGCGTGACGTTGCAGACGGCATCGAGAAACTCGCGGTTGTGGGAAATCACGACCAACGTACCGGGATAACGCCCGAGCCAGTCTTCGAGCCACACGATGGCGTCGAGGTCCAGGTGGTTGGTCGGTTCGTCGAGCAGGAGCAGGTCGGACGGGCGGCACATCAGCGTCTGCGCGAGATTCAGGCGCATGGGCCAGCCGCCGGAGAAGCTTGCAACCGGCTCGCGCGTCTGTTCGAGCGTGGAGCCGAGTCCGAGCAGCGGCGTTTCGGCGCGGGCGTGCCACGGTGTAGCCATCGGCATCGGCGAAAGCGGCGTGGGCTTCCGCTGCGCCGTCATGTGCCGCCGCGCTGCCGCGATGCGCGCTTCGATATCGCGCAGATGTGTGTCGCCGTCGAACGTGTAATCGAGCGCGGTGCAGATTCACCGCCGGCGTTTCCTGCGCCACGACGGCGGCATCGAAAAATCGCCGCGCCGCCCGGAAAAGAGCGTGGACTTGCCCGAGCCGTTCGCACCGCACCGATGAGACCGGCCTTCTCGCCCGGATTGAGCGTGAAGCTCGTGTCTTCGAAGAGCGGCTTGGTGCCACGGGACAGGCTGAACTGACTGAAGCGGATCACGATGTACGCTGGCGGGGGTAAAGCGATATTTTAGACCGGACGTATTGCGCGGCAGGAGGCATCCGTTCGGCTAAGCTAATAGTGCGCGGGCGCGAGGGACGGTAGCATCGGCTTTTCCGGAAACTCTCTTTGGGGCGAACATGAGCGACAGCATTTACGACTTTAAGGCCGATACCCTCGGCGGCGAGACCATCGGATTCGATACGTTCCGCGACAAGGTCGTGTTGATCGTGAACGTCGCTAGTGAGTGCGGGTTCACGCCGCAGTACAAGGGCTTGCAGGAGCTTTATACGCAGTTCGCTGCGCGCGGTTTTGACGTGCTCGGGTTTCCGTGTAATCAGTTCGGAAAGCAGGAGCCGGGCGATGCGGCGCAGATCGGCAGCTTTTGTGAGAAGAATTTTGGGGTGACGTTTCCTATGTTTGCCAAGATCGAGGTCAATGGGGCTAATGCGCATCCGCTCTATAAATTTCTGAAAGACAAAGAACCAGGCATGCTTGGAATCGAAGCGATCAAGTGGAATTTCACTAAGTTTCTTGTTGATCGTAAAGGGCAGGTTGTTAAGCAGTATGCGCCTACTACTAAGCCTGAGGCGATTGCTGATGATGTTGAGCGCTTGCTCTGACGTTTGCTTGCTCTGACGTTTGTTTGTCGTGCAAAGGGCTTCTGATTTTGGTTGTTTTATGCAGTAGCCGTCTCCCCGGCGGGGGTAACTTTCTTTGCGGCTGTGTATAGACCGAGGGTATCGCTGATTTCGTAGAACGGGCCATGCGAGCAGAGATTCCGTTCAGTGAGTTATGTCAGCGCTTTGGCATCAGTCGCCAGAGCGGTTACAAATGGCTCAAACGCTACCGTGCTGATGGCCTTGAG
>LELG01000108.1 GCA_001045575.1 Candidatus Burkholderia pumila | reverse complement strand
ATGTCCAAGTGATGGCGCGCCCGGCCAGTACATCGCTCCTCGGCCTGTCAACCGATACACCTGCTTTGCACTTCGTCCCATGCAACACCTCCTCGATCAAAGGTGTTGCAACGACCGGTTGAATCCGTCCTGGAACTGAGCCGCAATCCGGTGCCGGACGGCAGCGCGGTCATCATCCTCGAGGACGTGACGGAGCGGCTCCGGACCGAGGCTACGATTCTGCACTGGGCGCATCACGGCTCCGCGAACGTGAAGGCCATCGCCGACTGGGCCGACGCGCGCCGCGATGCGGGCGACGTGGTCATCGGCTTCAACATTCATCCGATGCTCATCAAAGACGCAAGCGATGCGCAGGTTGCCCGACTCGTCGATGTTGCGTGACGCGCCATCCTGCGTGTCACGCAGGAACATGCCGTGAGTGTCGTGCTCATCTCCTCGCACGACTATCGCGGCACGACCGGCGACGACACCTGCCTCGCGCCGCTGCACGAAGCATTGCGAGCCGCGCTTCCGGACCGCCCGTGTTACCCGCGCGCGCAACTGTCGGCAAGCGAACTCAAAGCCATCTCCGGTCTGATGGATGGCGTCGTCACCGGGGGCGCATGCATCTCGCTATCGCCAGCCTCGGCATGGGCATGCTCGTGGCTGCGTTCACCTATCAGGACAAGTTCTTCGGCCTCTTCGATCACTTCGGGCTGCCTCACTCGTTGCTGCTGAGTCTCGCCGAAGCCGTCTCATCCGATGCGCTCGCCGACGTGCTCAGCCGCTTCATCGCCGAGTTGCCTGCATTGCGCGGTTCCATCGGCATGGCATTGCCGCACGTAAAGGAAGCGTCGATGCGCAATCTTCGCGGCCTTCTCCCCGCCTGAGCTGTTGCGCCGTGTTCCGTAACCCTGTGCGTCTGTCGTTACGGCAAACGTAACGCAGCCGCATCATGACGATCGTGCAATGGCTTGATGCAGGCCTGTGCATGCGTCATCGACTTGATGATTGCCGGTCGTCAGTCATTGGCACACTTACTACTTTTATCCGCCCCGCGATAAATCCCACATAAGAAAGCAACACGCAGTCTAAGAGAACTTACCGCATCAAACGATCGGGCCATCGAGGTAATCGGTCCGGTTTCAACCGCATGCGCTGACCGGCGCACGTTGGCGCAGCACTTCCCATCGAATTGAAGCCGGACCTGAGAGATCAGACCCGCTTATGCATTTGCGCATAGGGCGGATCGGTAAAAAAAACATCAAGCGCGAGCAGACCAGCGCAGGGAAAACAGCATGAATACGGGGAATTTCACGCAACAGATGAGGGTGAGATCAGTCGTGCATAGCGTCAGCGCACGTGTGTTCGATGTGATGTGTGTGGTGGCAGGCGCACTCGGCGCTTCGCAAGTGCGCTTCGATGATCTCGCCCAGGGCCGCACGAACGCCGCTTTCGTCGCCTTCGCCGCGGCGCTCACACTGGTGATGTTCCCCGTGTGCTGGACGTCTATGGCTCGTGGCGCGGACGCGCGACGCTCGGGATGATCGGCAAAGTGTCGCTGGCGTGGCGGCTGGTTCAGGACGGCGGGCTCGTGCTGATGTTCACGCTGCATCGCACGGACTTCAGCTCGCGCTTGTGGTTCCCGTATTGGACGGGGCTGTCGGGCGGTACGCTGATCGTCTCGCGTATCGTTGTGTATGCGGTGCTCGGGCGGCTGCGTCATGCGGGGATGAATATGCGGCGCGTCGCAGTCGTCGGCTGTGGCGCGTTGTTTCAGTAAGTGATTCGAAAATATTGAGGCATCGGCAGCGAGTGGGTTTCGCGCGGTTGCGGCTTTCGATGCGGCCCGTCACGGACACGAAAAGCGCCGGCGTGCCCGTCTTCGATTTGCTCGACAAAGTTCGTGAGCTACGTGCGCGCGCATGACGTGCAGGAGTTGTGGCTCGCGCTGCCGCTCTCGGAAGAACGCACCATCGCGGGCTTCGTCAACGAGTTCCGCGACGATCTCGTCAATGTGCGCTTCGTGCCGGACATGCGCAGCGTGGCGTTGTTTGAAAGCGGCATGATCGATCTGATCGGCACGCCCGCGATCAATCTCGTGGCCTCCCCCGCGCTCGTCAAGAAGGAAATCTTCGATCGCGCGTTCGCCGCCGTTGCGTTGCTGGCGCTTGCGCCGCTGTTCGTGGTGATCGCCATCGCGGTGAAGCTGTCTTTGCGCGGTCCCATGTTCTTTACGAAAAAGCGCAAGGGCGCGGACGGCCGTATTTTCCGCATCTACTCGTTCGATGCGCGCGCATGCTTCCGTGGCCGGCACGTTGCAACAAACCACGCGCGGCGATCCCCGCGTGACGCGTGTCGGCGCGTTTCTGCGTCGCACGAATCTCGACGAGCTGCCGAAGTTCTTCAACGTGCTGCGCGGCGATATGTCGGTGGTCGGTCCGCGTCCGCATGCCATCGAGCATGACGAGCTTTCTCAGAAAGTGGTGAACGGTTATGTTTTATGTTAAACGGCGCGCAGACGTACTGGGACGCGCGGTCGTGTTTCCGTATGTCGAGGTATCGGGTGGCCTGTCGAACTATCCCCCGTCCACGTGCCCTTCTCCCGCCAGGAGCGCTTTCTGTTCCGCCATCTGATGGCGAATGTCAAGGTCGATATACCCAGGTTCTTCCGCTATGAGCCGGACATTGCGTTCGGCATCGGCGACGTGAGCGGGCAGACCGCACTTCTTCCGCTCGACCTACGACGTGGTTTCACAGGTGTTCAAGCCGCTCACGCTTAGCGCGGACTATGGTAGCGGCGACGGGCTCGACTGCGCGTTCGGCGGCCGCGCAGTTGTCCCTGTGGAACACGGGCGTTCGCTGCTCGCGGAACACGATTCGAAGACGCCCTATGCAGGCGTGCGCTATCAGTCGCCGCGCATTTCATGGCTCGCGGATGCCAACCTGACCGGCACCCTCATGCACGGACTGCGGTCGACCGACGGCGTCACGCCGCGCACGGCGTTTTCCATCGGAGTGCAGATTCCGTTGGGCAAGCGGTTCCGCGAGCGGTCCGCCGCGGTCGATGGAATCTTCGTGAACACGGACGCCGATGAAGACATCAAACCGCAGCCGACCTCGCTCTACGACATCGCATCGAAACTTTTCGCGGCGGGACTGGAGCGCGTGCGCGTGGGCATGCACGAGCACGAACTGATCGTCGAGTACGAAAACCATCGCTATAACACCAGAACGAAGCCGATGCGCTCGGCATCGTGCTCGGCGTGGCGAGCCTGCATGCGCCGGAAAGCGTCGGCACCATTCGCGTCGTCATCAAGAAGGCGGATCTCGCGCTGGGCGAAGTGAGCGTCGACCGCGAAGCCTATGCGCGCTTTATCGCAGGCGGTCCGCGCGCGCCGCTTTCGATGCGCACGCGCCCGACCTGGGACGCAGACTCGATCACGTGGCATGGCGATGTGCATCGTCACGGACTCACGCGCATTCAAATCGATCCCGTTTTGCGCTACCTATACAGCACCGAATACGGCATGTTCGATGTATCGCTCGGCGCGAACATTCAGGGCTTCGTGCCCTTGTGGCATGGCGCGGAACTGTACGCGAGCTATATCGCCCCGCTCTACAACACGAAGAACATGGACGATGGCCGCGTCTACGACAACTACCGTCTGCGCGGCGGGCTGAATTCGGTCGCGCTCGCGCAAAGTTTATGGATTGCGCCGCAAGTGCTCAACGTCATCGCGCTCGGCAAGTTCGATTACTCGTATGTCGGCACGCAGAACGAAACGACGATATTCGTGCCCGGACCTCCGGATCAGATTCGGCTTCGGCTGGCGTATCTGCATCATGAACCGAGACACGATACTTCGCCATCCGAAAAGACCAGCTCACTTACCGCTGGACCAATCCGGCCTGGAAACTGTGGGTCGACGCGGGCACGGCCGTTTCGTCGGCGCGGCGATCAGCTTCCTGCTCACGCTGCGTCAGGGCATGAAGCCGGGCATGACGCAAATCGACGGGCCGTCGTCGTTTTGGTTCGACTTCCAGACGCACGTGGGTTCGATCAACTACGTCTCGTCCGATGCCGTGCAGAACATGAATTTCCCGCATAGCACGCAGAACGTCCTGCTGAACGAGAAACGCTTCAGTGGGGAGTACTTCTCGATTCAGCTCTGGCGCATGCGCGACGCGTATCTGCGCTATGGTCGCACGGACGCTCAATAAACCGACTCTCTTCGAGGATTGACGATGAAACTCATGATCAGCGCCACGCTGCACACGCTCAAATTCGGTTGCCTGATGCTCGCCGCATGCGACGGCGGCCATCATGACAGCGGCAGCGCGCCGTCGAGCACCATCAAGGGCACGGCCGCCGTCGGTGCGCAATGGCCAACGTCAGCATCACGCTCGCGTGCAAGAACGGCTCAGGCAGTGCCGCCGCGGATGCCAACGGCGCGTACACCGCGACCTTCTCTTTCGATACGCCCTGCGTGACCATCGCGACGATCGGCGCGATCACGCTGCATTCGTTCGCGGCGAGCGCGGGCACGTTCAACGCGACACCGCTGACCGAACTGATGCTCAGTTTCATGGTGGCGCAGATGGGCACGAGCGTGAGCAGTCTAATGTCCGGCATCACGCGAATGCGTCGTACCAGAGCGCGCTGAGCAGCACGATGATCGCAAATGCGCAGGCCGCGGTCGTCAAGCTCATCAAGGATACGTATGACATCATGCTGTCGTCGTCATCGTTTCTGACAGTGTCGTTCACGCCGAGCACCGCTAGCGCGGACAGCGATCTCGATACGTTGCGCGCGGCCGACGCGATCACGAGCAACGGGCAACTTTCGGCATCGCTGACGGCGGCGATGTCAGGGGGCGCAGCGGCGACCGCCGATCTTCCGTCGGGCGCGAGCGGTGCAGCGGCGACGGGCGGCAGCACGGGCACTTGACGCGGCGCATCATGTGCAGATGGCGCGGAAAAGACATCGATTAGCAATCCGGTCCATACTGGATGGATGAATTAATCGAAAGTCGGGAGGACAGATGCCATGAAGCTCTTGCCGATATTTTCCGCGCTGGCTTTGATGTTCACGCTCGCGCTCGCAGACTGCGTCACCAACACTGGCATGCAGCAGAGCGCGACGCGCCTGAGTCCAGGGCAATGCCGCGATCTCACCGTGCTGAGGGATCACGCGCCCCTCGCGCCCGGGCGCAATTGCAGCGAACTGGCTGCGCTCGAAGCAGCGGGCTACGATCCATCGCGCTTCTTCGATCCTTACTATCCCAACGATTTGCAGCAGGCCCAGCGTCAGGTCGACCAGTGGTATGCGGCGGATTGCCAGCAAACGCGCACCGAATGAAGCTCAGTTGCCGGAGTCGCCGCCGGCATTCGTGCGCGTCAGCATCAGCAAGAAATGCAGGGATGATCTTGAGCTTGTAGAGGATGATCAGCGTGCCGGTGAAGTCGCCGATAAAGATGGCGAGGAAACGCGCCGGAAGATTCTCCGCATCACCGTTCAGAAAGAACCAGACGTGATGCAGCAGCGACCCTGCAATCGCATACGTGACGCTCAGGACGAACAGGCGCTTGCCCGTGAGGTTGGATAAAGATGCACTGAGCCCGTGTACATCTCGCGCGCCAGCCGATAGCAACGGCGGATTCAGGTACAGGGCCGATCACATCGGCCGCCTTGGCCTCAAAGTCGGGATTGTTGGACACCATGTGGGTATCGAGACAATGCGGCCGAATGTCGTGCTTGCGCCAGACACGTTGAACCGTCATGAAGGGCACGCCCAGCTGCGTGGCCAACTTGCGGCTGCTCCAGTGCGTCGAGCCGTCGGCCGGTTTGCGCCGCAGCGTGTAGTCGAGCACTCGCGCCTCAAGACGCGCCAGGTCACGGCGCGGCGCACGACCCGGGTACCGCGTATAGGCCCGCCAGACGCTCAGTAGCGAAGCGGGTTTGCCATGTGGTGATGAAACGCGAATCGCATCGCAGTTCGTTCATGATCGCCCCGCGCAAGGCCCCTTCGTCGAGCAGCAAGCAGGATCAACTACGCTCGCCTCACTTGGCAACGGCCATCGTTCGGCTGCGCTGCATTGACAGCAGTTCTTCGCGCTCGGCTTCAGTCAGATTTATTTTGCCCATGCACCTTTTGATCAGTGCAATTTCATTGGTTCAATGGACTAGGTTTTCATACCCATGGATGCGGACAGAAAATGTCTTGATTTCCGCATCGATGCCCGTCTGCACGCGTCAGTGCATACGAGGCTGATACGCCACACCGAACCGCGCCGCGATTTCGTTCAACCGTCGGTCCAGGGTCCAAAGCTGCGCGCCCGGAGTCATCAGAACGGAGCTCAGCAACATCATGTCGACCAGGCCGCAACCCAGCCCGTAGAGTTGCTCACGTTCGATGAACGCCATAACCTCTTCGATGCTGATCTGATGCGCTGGCCGCAACAGGCCAATATCCTCCAGCGTTCGAATATTCGGCGCGGGCGGTGTCCCGCAAGCCAGCTCGCCGATCACCATCGGATACATCAAGCCCCTATCCCTCTCGATCAGTTCGACCAATGCGTTATTGCGGCGACGGAAGTGGTCCACCCACACCGATGTATCGATCAGCACACTCGTCATGACGCTTCCGGTTCGTCGCGGCGACGCACGATGCCATGCATTTCGGATGCGCTCCCGCCTAATGCAGCTAGTCGCTTGGCAGCCTGTACTCTCACAAACGTTTTGATGGCTTCACGGAACAGATCCGACTTGTCCATTTCCGGATCCGCCATTTCCAGCGCCTTCTCGTACAGCGCGTCATCTAGCGTCACGGTCGTACGCATGGCGATCTCCTGATTCAAAATTTGATGTAATTTATCATCTTCGCAACTTTCGCTTTGCCGGCCTCAACCGTGGTAACCTGAGTCAGGGCACTAGAATCAACCTCGCCGCCTCTCCTCCATCCCTCATCCGACTGACCGATTTCCCCCTCGGCACCTATACTCACTCTACCGGCGCGCAAGCCGGCGTGTGGCTCGTCACACACGCCGGCAGGCCGCACATGTACCGCATCGTGCATCGCATGGCGGATGGTGCCGCGCGAATCGATACACTCGTGGATCGCGACAATCTCGAATCGAAATTGCAGAAGTGGACGGTGGACGCATAAAGGTTTTGAGCGACGCGGACAGTCTCGGCAAACTGGCACCGCACGCTTGCGCATCGGCACGATCTGCATGCGAGCTGTTCGTCCGATGGTCACGCGCTGCGCGGCAACGCCATGCTGCTGCCCGAAGACTTGCCGGATGCGTGGGCAGTGATGGGTTATATCGACATGCTCGTTGCGCCTCACACACATTGCGATGCCGATGCCATCGAAGCAAGCGCGCAAGCCACGCGTGCCATTGCACAGTCGATCGATGATCGACGTGCGTGTACGCATCTGACCGACCTTTATCCCGGCGCTCAAAAGTACCTGCGCGCGATGAGAAAACATCGTGAAACAATCGTAATCGTTCTTTCCCGATGGAACGACATGACGTGGCGCGAGCGTTTTAGCTGGCGCATCAAACGTTTGTTGTGGCGGGAGCAGGTCATGCCAGCAGAGACCGGTCCTTCGCTTGACTCCGCAGTGAAATCTCGAAAGACGCGCTCAGGCAAACCAGCGCATTGACTGTGGACAGCGTGCAGATCGCCGCGACGGTCGTCGAACGCGTGCGCGCGTTATGGGCGAGCGGCATCAACAAAATAATGTTCGCCGCCGACAGCAACGACGATGGCTCATTCTAATTCCACGACGATGAAAACGCATCATCTGCGATGCAAACAAAGAAAGACCGATCCCTTCGCGGATCTATCCGACGCCGACATCGCCGAGCCGCCAAAGCCAGCTTCATACGCACGCCCGCTGCACTCCATCCCGATCACGACCGCCTTCGACCAGCTCACCGATCTCACCGGCCAGGGCGGTACCACCGCCTGGCGCAAGCTGCGTGCCGCCGCGTGCATGCAAACGGAGCCGTTGAAAGCACGCCTCGAACGCGCGCTCAAGGCGGATGAACAAACGCACTGGATGCGCTAGCAGGAACGCGGCGAGATCGACCGGCCATCGCTCGTGTGGCTTGCTACCTCGTCTGCGTATCGCACGCAGCGCATCCGGCCCGGACATGATGCTGCCGTGACCTTGCTCATCGATCGCAGCGGATCCATGGCGGGCCGCAAGATGAACTCGCGCGCCTGTGCGCCGCCGCCTTCAGCGATGCGCTCGTGCAGTTAGGATTCGCCGCCGAAGTGCTCTCGGCTACAGTTCGACAGAAAATGCTGGCATGGGCGCGTTCTACGAAGAATGGGAAGCGCAAGGCCACGAGAAACACGGCTATAACCGCTTCGTCGAAAGGCTGGATTTCGAGGTGTATAAGCACTTCGATTCGGAGAATCTGAGCGGGCTGGCGCGCATCGAATGCGGCCATGAAAACCCGGACGGCGAAGCGCTGAGCTGGGCCGCCGAACGGCTGCTCGCGCGGCGTGCGCATCGGCATTTCTGATGGTGTTGCAGGACGGTTATCCCGCAACGGGCGACGGCAACCCCGCCATTCTGCGTACGGATTTGCGCTTGCGTATCGATGAGCTGCTCAAGCGCGGCGTCTAGCTGATCGGTGTCGGCATTCTCGACGATGCGGTCGAACAGTTCTATTCGACGAGCATCGTCGTGGAAGAGATTCAGCAGCTGCCCGCCGTCGCGTTCAAAGTGCTCGGCCAGACACTGCTCAGCCGCCGCGAATGGATGATGGAAGCGCCCTACGATCAGCGAAGATTTCAGCGCGCGCATGCGCTTGTCGACGAAACAGCCGCGCCCTCCGTGTAGCGAAGATAAAGCCGTCCGCATTTCGAGCACGCCCATATGTCGCAGCGGTTATAAGGAAAGTAGCGCGGCGCGATGGGCGCGTCTGGCGACCAATACTGCGACGCGCCCGCCGGATACTCCACGTAAGTCGGCTCGGGATCGTTCGGCGACGTGAGCGTGCCTATCTGAACGAGCATGGTTTCGTCGATGGACAAGGGCTGCAATTGCCAGCCGTCGAGTGGTGTTTTCGTGCAAACGTAGGGGACGTCTCGCATTTTTCGTTCCGCGTCTTGCGCCAGTTCGACAAGTGCTGCGGCGTTGAGTAAGGGATGCATGGCGGCCTGATCTCTGAGCAACCGACGAATTATCATCGGCCCAGCGCGTACCCGGCGCAATGCCGTGCTCGGTGTCGCCTTCGGCTTCATCATAGATTCAGCCGCAAATGACGCAGACCCATTGTTTGAACTCGCTGTCTTCAGTATGTGAAGCAGCGGGCTTTTCACAGGCGACGATGTCCGTCGCTGTATCGAGCGCGACGATCAGCGGATCCGCCTGCTTCGAAAGCTCCCACAGCTAGGCACCCATTTCCTCATGCAGCTTGCGCGCTTTCTGCACAGTCAGATCGACCCAATAAGGATCGCCCGCGCCGCTGTTCAGGCGTGCCGGTGAAAACTGCAATTCGAGCGCCGTTCCCTCCCTTCTTGTACGTTCGAGCGGTTCCGTATTTCAGATACTTACTATATAGTAATATTACTAACACGAAGCTGGAAATGCCTTCATGCCAAGACTTACCCGCGAGCAGAATCGGGCGCTTACGCGCTCGCGCCTTTTTTAACCGTGGCAAAGACGCATTTCGCGCGACGATTACGCGGCGGCGTCACTGGACCGCATCGCCGATGAAGCCGGCTTCAGCAAAGGCGTAGTGTATTCGCACTTCGCCGGCAAGGACGAACTGTTTCTCGGTGTGCTGGAAGAGCACGGACGCATCAGCGTCAACGAGATTCTCGAAGCGGTGAAAGGATCGCAGAATACCGATAAGGCTATCGACAAGATCGCGTCATGGGCCACGCGCAATTCGCGGCTCGGCAATTGGCCGATGCTGATTCTCGAATATTCACGCGTCGCGCGGCCCGACGATACTTTCTGCAAATCACAGGAAAAGCTGCTGCGTGCGCAGTGGAAAGCGCTCGGTGAACTGCTGCTGGAGTTCGCACCGGACCTCGATGATGTAAAGCCCGAATTCATCGGCGCACTGGTTTTCGAACTGACCTACGCGCCTGCGATGAGTTTCGTCACGAAACCTTTCGTCACGAAACCTACCGCAGGCGATCTCATTTGTACCGCATTGCGCGGTGTGTTCGGTTTGCTGCGTTAAGCATACATGTCGCGTTCATTCAAAGGCCGCGCCGCTTCTTCCGAGGAAGCCCGTTCCTGCGGGCCATGCTTCGCTTCGTAACGGCGCCCACATGGCCGTGAGAATCGGCAACGGCAGCACCGCGCTGACGAACAGGCGCGATTCGAAAAACGCCAGCCTGTTGCGCCGAGAATGATTATGCTGATGAGCGGCCCGGATTCGATCGACATCAGCACGAACGCGCCCGCTTCCTCGCGCGTGCCGTATTGCTGCATGACGGCGGCATAGAGTCCGCCATTGGTCATGTCCATCGATGTCGTGATGGCCAGCACCGACAGGCCCGCGAACAGTCCGGTTTGCACGCCTTTGACGCTTTTCTAAAGGTCAAGGGGCAATTTGAGTCTGTGTGATCTGGCGGTTGCGTTGCTGGAATTACGTAGTAGACCTCCCGCACGATATAGCGCTTGAGGCAGCGGATCGCTTCAAGTTTCGAATG
>LELG01000107.1 GCA_001045575.1 Candidatus Burkholderia pumila | reverse complement strand
CCCGCGCGTTCGAGCACGCCCTTGATCACCGTCGCGCCGAGTTCCGGCGCTGCGATCTTCGTCAGCGAGCCGCCGAACTTGCCTACCGCCGTACGCGCGGCCGATACGATCACTACGTCAGTCATTTCCGGTCCTCAAGAACCATGAATTCACGATGAATGCCTGTCGAGGTGCAGCCGCTCCCGCCCGCTACGGACAACGAACCGGAACACGCTCGCAACGGGCAATAAGCCGCGCTGACCGCAATGGCCATTGCGCGCCCGCAATCTGTCAACGATGTCGGTAAAAAGAAAAGCTGCTGGTTTGAAACGAACTGAATAGTCTATTTAAATAGATATTTAATTGAATCTCTCAGGTTGAACGGGCGTCAGGTCCGCGCCGTTCGACGCCGTGACGCTCGTCGCGCCCTGAATCGCGCCACCGTTGGTGAAGATGCCGTGCGCGTTCGCACCGCTCGTGACGATCGATCCGTTGTTGACGATGACATCGCCATTTGGTTTGTGCAGTCATGCCGTACGCGCTGTCGCCGTGCGTGACGAGCGCGCCGTCGTTGGTCAGCGTGCCGTCGCCGGTGCTCAGCAGATCGGCCATCGCGCTGGATTGCGCGCCGCTCTGCTCTTCGTGCCATTCGAGCTTTGCGAGGTTATCGCATCGAACACGCTGTCGTTGATGCACAAGGTGCCGAAATTGGTCGCGGTGCTGGCATCGCGCAGGAACAAACCGTTGTTTCCGGCGATGTCCAGCTCCCGCGACCGGCAACACGTTTATTGCAACATTGACGGCCGAGCACTGCGACGACCGGCAGCGTCGATGGATTCGACAGATTGGCCTCGCACGTCGCGGTCTGTCCGAACTGCGGCCCGTTGTTGTCGCACGCGCCGAAAACCGGCCCCAGGCGAATCAGGGCACGTCACGCCGAACACGATCGATAACGCGCGAGCGAGCGGCGTCGATCGAAAAGGTGCAAGCGAACGGCGCATGAATCCTCCCGGCCGTCCACATCGTTTCATTCTGTTGTTCAGTCGCGCAGTGTGTTCAACGCTCTGATTTAACGCACTATTTTGCGTTTCTGGACGTTGGAGTCCAGCGTAGTTCATGAGCCGCCGCTATGCAAAGAACTGCGAATTACACACGAGGCCGCTATGAAAGAAACGTGTCCGCAAGCAGCTTCACATTCAGCACGACGATGATCGTTGCGACGACCAGCCCACGCGAGCGCCGCCGTCACGCGTCCGATGGCGAAAACGTCCATTTGCTCGCGGTTCGATACAAAGCGCACCAGCGGGATAATGGCGAACGGGAGTTGCATCGACAGAATCATCTGACTCAGCACGAGCAGTTGCGCGGTGCCATTTTCGCCATAGATCACGGTGACGACGATCACCGGCACGATGGCAATGGCGCGCGTGATGAGCCGCCGCGCCCAGTTCGGTAGGCGCAGACGCAGAAAGCCTTCCATCACGATTTGTCCGGCGAGCGTCGCGATGACCGTCGAGTTGAGGCCGGACGCGAGCAGCGCAACAGCAAACAACGTTGATGCGATGCCAGTACGAGCAGCGGCGACAGTGGGCGGAAGGCATAGCCGATTTCAGTGACGTCGTTGTAGCCGTTCGCGTGGAAGAGTGCCGCGGCGACGATCAGGATCGCGGCGTTAATGAACAGCGCAAGCGTGCTATCGATGGGTCGCCCAACGGATCGCATCGCGGCGCGCATCGATCGACTGGCCGTAGGCACGCATTTGCACGACCGATGAATGGAGATAGAAATTGTACGACATTACCGTCGCGCCGAGAATGCCGATCGCCACGCACAGCATGTCACGGTTCATCACAGTCTGCGGCGATGGCACGAAACCGCGCATGACAGCGCGGATATCTAGCGGCCACCGGATGGCACGTGCACCGACGCGTAGACTTCGGGCAGACTCGGGCACACGGTATCGTCGCGCCCGGGCGGTCGGATGTCGGTGCGTTGAGAATCGCGCATCGGCACGCTTCTCCTGCGTCGGCCTGTGGATGTGGTCAAAATATGCGTCGGGCGGGTCGAACATTCAAGCGGGACGGGCGGTTTACGCCCTGATGCTGATAAAATCACACTTATCAGATGTATCGATTTATGTTGCAAAATTCAAAGCTAGTTGACAATCTTGCCGCAAATTTTTGAATATAAAGATAAATGACACGCCAGAATACTGAGTCACCGGCTTCCTTGCCTGCCGCGCCCCAGCAACTTACACGTCAGCACTTCGCGCTGTACCGCGGTTATCTGAATGGCGTGGACGAAGCACAACTGCACGCATCGTATGGCGATGCGTGCGCGGACGTCCGCAGCACGCGGCGGCTCATCGCTGTACTGCGCGATACGTTTTCCGTGCTGGCGCGGCGCGCACGGGATACGGACTCCGCGCATTTGATACGGCTGCGGCCCGGCAGCATTCCGGATGCAGCGTCGGCGGAATCGGCAGCGCCGACGCTGGAAGCGTTCCGCGAGCGTGTCGATCCGGACGGCGTCTACAGCGAGTCCGAGTTGCTGGCGTTGTATTGCGAGGAGTTTCCGGCGGGTGCGTCGCCTTCGCTGGATCGGCGTGCCGCGCGCAATGCGCGTCTGCGGCGGCGTCAGGCCGACGCGCTCGCGCGCATGGAGGCCAATCTCGTTCAGGATCCGCAGCGCGATCATCCCGTCGACGGTTGGTTCGAGCCTCCGATCGCGGCGCGTCTGGCCGCAGCCGGTCTGGTCACGATCGGCGATGTTATCGCAAAAATCGAAGCGAGGCGGCATCGCTGGTACACAGATGTGCCGCGGCTCGGGCCGACCGGCGCGCAACGGATCGTCGACTGGATTGGATTGCACGCGCCCGCGCTCGGGCATTCGCTTTCTCGGCAGGCGCTCGTTCCGCGGCGGCAATGGACTGCCGAAATGCTTTCCGAATCGGCCGGCAACGGCATCGACGTGCTTGCGGTCGCGCCGCTGGAAGCGCTACGTGTGCCGGCTGCGCTCGACGGTTCAAAAGGGACAAATCGCGCCCGCTTTTCTACGTTTGATACCGACCTGCACGCCATCCAGGCGTGGCTCGATGCGCGCTCCGCCAGCAAGCATACGCGGCGGGCGTATCGGCGGGAAGCTGAGCGCCTGCTGCTCTGGGCATTGCTGGAGCGGCGCAAACCGCTGTCATCCTTGACCGAGGCGGATTGCGCCGAGTATGTCGGCGCGTTTCTCGCCGATCCGCAGCCAGCCGCACGGTGGATCGCAAAGGGCCGTTTTGAGCGGTGCCTTTCCGGCTGGCGACCGTTCGCCGGAGCCTTGTCGGATCGAAGCCGCGAAAGCGCGCGCTCCATTTTGACGGCGATGTGCGAATGGCTCGTTCAGGCGGGTTATCTAGCCGCCAATCCGATGAACGGTCTCGCTCGCGCTAGCGCCCCGCCCGTCTTCGACGCCCACGGCCGCTCGCTGGATCTGGAGCAATGGTGGTTCGTGTTGGCGTCAACGGAGCGCGAAGTTTACTCGTACGTCGAGCATCGGGATCGAATGGCGCTGCTGCTGGCCTATTCCACGGGTTTGCGGCGGACCGAATTGTCTGCCGCCACCACCGATGCTCTATCGATCGGACGTCTGTCGGGCGTGGAAGGCCCGGTCTGGCGACTCGCGGTGGAAAATGGGCGGAGCAAGGATCGATCGGTTCTCATTGCGCCTTCCGCCATGGAGATGGTTCAGGAAAACCTGGAGATGCGCGGCTTGCCCGATGCCCTTTTGTGCCCTGACGGCACGCCTCTTCTGGCGCAGGCGCGCGGCGGACAGGCGATTACGCCCGACGGCATCGGAAAATTGTTCAAACGAATTTTCATGGATGCGGGCGTGCTGCTGGAGAAATCGACTCCCGGAGCCGGGCGACGACTCGCGCAAAGCAGCACGCACTGGCTGCGGCACACGCATTCGGCTCACGCGTTGAAGCATGGCGCCGGACTGCACGAAGTCAGTCGGGGGCTCTGCCATGCCGTGCTTTCGACGACTGCCCGCTATCTGCTTCACGAGGACGCAGGCCAATTTCTAGGTATCGAGGGGTGATTCGCGGTAGTTCTGCCGAAAAAAGCGATCACAATAGGCTTAAGTTTACTGCGGACAGATCTTAAGCGGTTGTAAAAACGCCCGACACGCTGCAGCGCGTCTTCAGAGTTTACTTGAAATTTATCGGCTGGCCGTTTATTCTTCGGTTTGCAGTGCATTTTCCACAAACTGTATAATTTTTTGTTTACTCAGGCCCGTCAGTGACTGCGAACTCCATGCTAAGCGCTCGGCTTCCCGAAGTCGATCAATCCGTTTCGATCGAAACGCTCTTGGGAGTAGCCGCCCAAGCCACCGATATCCTCAACCAGATCCGCGATGCGATGCTGGAACCGTATCCGCGGAAAAGCGCGCCCACGTTTACGAGCGCGCAGGTCGCGTCGTTGTGCGGGGTCGACAAGCAGCGTTTTCACTATCTGACGACGAAGGGCGACTTGCCCGCAGGTACGTCCAAGGGCGCGGGCCGCAGCAAGGAGTTCACGCTTGAGGAAGCACTGACCTGGATCCGCGCGACCAAGGAGCGCACGCGGCGGCCTGAAGGCAAGCGGGGTCGCATTGTGACCATTGCGAATTTCAAGGGCGGTGTCGCCAAAACAACGACGGCCGTTTCGGCGGCCCAGGCGTTGACGCTGCTCGGCCGCAAGGTGCTGGTCATCGACTGCGATCCTCAGGGCACGACCACCCAACTTTGTGGCTGGGCGCCCGACGCCGAAATTTCCGACGACCAAACGCTACTGCCTCTGGTGTATGGTGATCAACCGATCTTGCATTATGCCGTACAGCAAACATACTGGCACAACCTCGACCTGATTCCGGCGTCGTCCTCCCTGTTTGATGCCGAGTTCGAGATCCCGGCGAAGGTGCTAAACGACAGCACCTTCGAGTTCTGGGAAATCGTGCGCAAGGGACTGATGCCGTTGGCGAAAGAATATGACGCCGTCGTCATCGATACGCCACCCGCGCTCAGTTATCTGACCATCAACGCGCTACTGGCATCGGATGCCATTCTGCTGCCCTGCCCGCCCGAAGCACTCGACTTTGCAAGCTCGACCCAGTTCTGGCATCTTTTTGCGGATATTGCAAAGAAGCTGCCGGGCGTGCTTGAGCAGAAGCGTTTCGACTTCGTCAACGTGATCATGACCAAAACCAAGTCCGACGCTGTCTCTCGCGTCGTGCGCGACTGGCTACAAAAAGCTTACGGCGATCGCGTGCTGCCGTTTGATATACCCGAGTCGACCGTACCGAAGGGTGCGTCCGCGCAACTGTCGACGGTGTACGACTTGTCGAAACCGGATGGAAGCACTGCGGCGTACAATCGTTTCAAAGAGCCGCTCGACCGGCTCGCCAAACATCTCGACGCGCAGTTCGTCCGCGCTTGGAACCAGACGGAGGCATAAATGGGAATCGGGGATCGACTTCTCGCCAAGACGGCCAACGTTGGCAATAAACCGTCGGAGCCGAACGCCACGCGCCCGACCAACACCGAGCCCCGGACGTCCCCGGGGCGACTGATGGATGCTCAACATCGCATCAATACAGCGCAGGCGCGCATCAAGGAACTGGAAACTCAGTTGGAGCATCGAGCGGCGCTTGAAGTGCCGCTCGATGCATTGGTTGAGGTTAGCGGGCGACGCAGAAAGCTTGCGGTGGAACAGTTTCATGAACTCAAAAGCAATCTTGCGCAGCACGCACTTGCCACACCGATCTTGGTGCGATCGCTGTCCGAAGGGCGCTTCGAGATCGTCGCCGGACACAATCGAGTAGCGGCTTATCGAGAACTTGGCCGTAAGACGATCCGGGCAAATGTAGCCACGATCGACGAAGGCGAGATCGAGTTTGCCGCATTCTTTTCGAATCTGCTCTCGCCGTCTCTGACCGACTTCGAGAAGTACTGGAACTTCAAACGCCTTCAGGAATTGAGCGGTCTGTCGCGCACCGAAATCGCCGATAGTGCCGGGCTCAGTAAGAGTCATGTCACGCGAATCTTCTCATTCGATGCGCTTCCTGAGGAAGCGAAGGCGGCGCTTGCGGAAAAGCCCGAACGACTGGGCAGTAATGCCGCACAGAAATTGGCAGCGCTGACGGAAGCGGGCAAGGACAAGAAGGTGACAGAGGCCATTCGCCGACTCGTCGAGGATGACGGTTTTACGCAGGACAAGGCTGTTGCTTTAGCCACCGAGAAACCCAAGGCTACCGTACCTAGCGCAACCGTTGTGCGCTCGGGTCGAAGAAAGATATGCGAAATATCGACGCGCAATGGCGTCGTCGGCATTCGTTTCTTTGAGAAGGATGCCTCAGATGCGGAAGTGTGGAGTCAACGTATCGTCAATTTCATCAACAAAACGTTGAATGAGGCAAAAGAAGATTAGACTCTAGTAGATTTTTAAAATCAAAGATCTAAGTATTGCCACCAACAATTCCGACTCTACTAGAAACCGTATAAGAATCAATACGTTATAAAAGTTCCTACCCAAAGCAGCGTATGTAACACTTGATTTCAGAAAAACAAAAAGCCTTCGGCGCCGACCGAAGGCTTTGAATATCGGGCTTAACTGCTTATCGTCCAGTTTGCTTTCCCGATGCCAATCGGGTCACGAGTCGATATCTCGAAGTTTAGCGGAACGCGATCGGCAGTCAAGCGTTTGTCTTCCATTTGCCGAAATGGACGTTTGAGACATGTTTATCGCGCAATTTTCCGTTGCTGGCGAGGTATGAGCTTGGTTGCTTTCTCTGGATCACACTGATCCGGCTACAGATCAACAAGCGCTCGATGACTATACGCTTGCGATCGGTCCGTCAATGTCGCACTCTATGGCCACGATTTTCGCCCGCCGCGAGCCTCTCACCGCACGCTTTAGTCCATGCGCACGTTCTATCGAAGTCTCGACGATTTTGACGCAGCCGCGTCTGATCTCTCGTCCGCCTCAGACTCGTTACAACGCAACCGGTCTGTTCGGCCGCGCTTATCTTCATCTGACGCCGAAGGCTGCAACCCTGTTGGATCTCGTGGATAAACCTCAAGAAAATGGCGACGCAACCGTGACGCCAAAACCTCAAAGGACAAACCATCGCTTTCGTTGGCCGATCGGTCTGCCAAGCTGGCAAACAGTACTATAGTATTCAAAAAAGACAACTAGGACGCGTTCCCGCAGCCCTTCAACGTCTGCGAATTCTGGGATTTCGTGTTAAATTCATGCGCGAGACGCGAGACTCCGGAAAGCGATTTTCTCACGTCGTCGAAGCAACATGGGGAAAATCTGAAGCAAGCTCAGCATCCGATCAACTATCTGTGAAAGCTGCTGACATCGCCTGTCGACTTTGCTTCCCGTGCCCGCAGCAAACACGCGGCTGAAGTTGAATTGCACGCCAAGCGCACAATCCAGCAGAAAGCTGAGACCGCCGCGGGCTATCTCGCCGGAAAGGCATTTATAAGTACGGACGGCGCATGCAGCTATGTCATCGCGGACGACGCGATTTTTGTGACGACGCAACATCGCGGGATGAATTTCAGCCTCGCGTCAAAGCGGGTTCATGGATTCCTGATTTCCTGTGTGCACTGCGAGATGGTCTCGTTGTACCGTCAAGCACTTTCATCTCCAATCCATCGTTGCGCCGATTTCGTTTCAGAATTTGCCAAGAGAAGGGACACTGGCGGAAACCACCCGCAGCCGACTGGCCGATATCAAACGCCTGCTCGTAACACGACAAGCATTCCCAGCACGACGTCCTCAGACGGCTACGAAGGATTTTTCGATCCTCGATCGGACCGCATTGCAGACAGTCACAGCGAAGGGAAAACAGGGCAAAACAAACATACTAGAATACTAGATAACCGACAATCATCAGTCGAATTGAAAACTGACGCTCACACGCTCACTACACGCCCATCGAAAAAAAACGCAACATCGCAATAAACCCTGATATACTTTCCTTTTTTTGGGGCTGATTGAAAAATGTATCTCGCAACCCATATAGACTAGGAGCGAGATATGTTGCTTTGCTCGATGCGATTTTCAGCTAGCCGTCCGTATTCGAACTGTCCAGTGCATTCATTGCATCCAACATCGATATCACGCCGGCCGATACGCTCGCTTCCGGAACCCTGTCATCGCCGAGCAAACCTGTCGAGGAGAAAATATGACAAGTTTTGATCGGGAAGATTCGGATCTGGATATCGTCGCACCGGCGCGCAAGTCGCCGGGTCGTCGTGCAAGCAAGGGAAAGGGCCAGACCGGCGTGATACAGCCCGATGCCACGTTGACTGCAGAACAGAATGAAGAGCGTCAGCGCCAGATGCGCGCGCTGATTCAAATGGGCCGTGAGCGTGGCTACCTCACGCACGCTGAAATCAACGACCACCTGCCGGACAATTTTGCTGAAACCGCCGCGATGGAAACCATCATCGCGACTTTCAACGACATGGGCGTGGCAGTCTACGAACAGGCGCCCGACGTGGAAGCGCTGCTGTTGAGCGAAAACGCGCCGACTGTCGTGACCGACGAACAATCGGACGAAGAAGCGGAAAACGCGCTGTCGACCGTCGATTCCGAATTCGGCCGCACGACCGACCCCGTTCGCATGTATATGCGCGAAATGGGCGCGACCGAACTGCTCACGCGCGCGGGCGAAATCGCAATTGCAAAGCGGATCGAAGATGGTCTGCATGAAATGATTCAGGCGATCGCGGCATGCCCGTCGACCGTTGCGACCATTCTTGCGGGTGCCGCGCTCGTCGAATCCGGCGAACTGGAGATCGACGAGCTCGTCGATGGTCTGAAAGAAGAATGCGATGCCAATATGTCCGCATCGCATTCGGCAGAAGCATCGGACACCGATGATTCGGATAGCAACAAAGATGACGACGGCGACCTCGAAGGCGGCGATGCCGGCGCATCGAACGAAGCGCGTTTGAAGCAGTTAAAGGTCGATTGTCTCGAAATCTTCGCACGTGTGCGCGAGCTTGCGGAACAAGCAAGCAATCCGAAGGGTTCGGGCGCGGTCGTTACGAAGGCTGTCGAAAAGGCGCGTACTGAAATTCAGCGCGAACTCGGTTCCATTCGATTCACGCCGAAGACCATCGACCGTCTGTGCGCGGACGTGCAAGCGACCGTCGCGCAAGTGCGTGAAATCGAGCGCCGCGTGTTGCAGATCGCGGTCGATCGTTGCAGCATGCCGCGTGAACAGTTCGTCGAATCGTTCGTCGGCCACGAGACCGATCTCGAATGGACGATGCGCGCCGCCGCCGGTGCGAAGCAATTCGGCGCCTCGCTGGAGCGCAGCCTGCCGGCCATTCAGTCCGAGCAGCAAAAGCTCATCGATATCGAAGGCGTGGTGGCATTGCCGCTCGTGGAACTGAAGAAGATCAATCGCCAGATGACGGCGGCTGAACTGAAGATGCGTCAGGCCAAGCGCGAGATGATCGAAGCGAACCTGCGTCTCGTGATTTCGATTGCCAAGAAGTATGTGAATCGCGGCATGCAGTTCCTGGATCTGATTCAGGAAGGCAACATCGGTCTGATGAAGGCGGTGGACAAGTTCGAATATCGTCGCGGCTGGAAGTTCTCGACGTATGCGACGTGGTGGGTTCGTCAGGCTGTGACGCGTTCGCTCGCGGATCAGGCGCGTACCATCCGCGTGCCGGTGCACATGATCGAAACGATCAACAAACTGAACCGCATCTCGCGCGAGATTCTGCAACAAACGGGTCAGGAAGCGCATCCGTCGGTGCTGGCTGAGCGCATGGAAATGCCGGAGGAGAAGGTCCGCGGCATTCTCAAGGTTGCGAAGCAGCCTGTGTCGCTCGAAACGCCGGTCGGTGAGGATGCCGATGCAACGCTCGGCGACCTGATCGAAGATCAGGGGGCGGCATCGCCAGCCGATGCGGCCGTGCACGCGAACATGCGCGCCGCCATCGACGATGCGCTCAACGCCTTGTCGCCGCGTGAAGCGAAGGTGCTGCGTATGCGCTTCGGCATCGATACGGCATCGGACTACACACTCGAAGAGCTCGGCAAGCAGTTCGACGTGACGCGCGAGCGTATCCGCCAGATCGAAAGCAAGGCGATACGCAAGCTGATGCACCCGAGCCGCGCCGACAAGCTGCGTCCGTTCCTGGATCACTGATCCGACGAAGGTTTCAGCGTCGTATGAACGCGTGTCGCCACTCAGGCGGCACGCGTTGTTTTTTATGCGCGCTCGATTCGGTGAGCGTCAACCGTGCGCGGTGTCCTTCGACGTGCACGTCTGCAGCGCGACGATCGCCTTGTGCGCGAGCGTCAGCGTTTCTTCGCAGGCGTGGACATCGGAGAAGATCGAACATCCGCCCGCCTTTATCTATTTTCGACACGGCATTGCGCACGCGCGTAAGCGTCGATGGCGGCGAGCCCGCATCCTTGATCATTGCGGTGACGTTGAATGCGCTGCCGCTGTCGGTTTCGACATAGCCGGGGCAGGGCGTGTCAGTTGCCGCCGTCGCGCTTGAGCATCGGCTCAACGCGCACCTGTTGAGGCGCTGGCTTGATCAGGCGGAAGGCAGACTTCCAAGGCGGTTGTCTGGGCGTTCTGCAGAGGCAGAATCTGCAACACCCGCGTTCGTTCCCCGTTTCTTTAGGGGTAGAGGACATTCGCTCGACCGAGATCCTTGTCGAAGTTCGTCGAGGAAATC
>LELG01000106.1 GCA_001045575.1 Candidatus Burkholderia pumila | reverse complement strand
CTGTCACGATGGCCAACGCACTCAAGAAGACCGTGACTGACTTGCCTGCTGAGTTGTGGCGATCATTGACCCGGGATCGTGGCAAGGAGCTATCCGATCATGCCCGCTTCACTGTTGAGTCCGGCGCAAAGGTATTCTTCGCCGACCCGCACAGTCCATGGCAGCGTGGCACGAATGAAAAACACCAATAACCTCTACGACAATACTGTCCAAAAGGTGCAGACCTGTCCCGGTGGAGCGCTCAAGAGATCCAGGCCGTTGCCCATGCACTGAATTCCAGACCCCGGAAAACGCTTGATTGGAAGACAAGCCTTGAACGAATGTCTAAATCTGTTCAACAATCCAATGTTGCGATGACCGGTTGAATCCGCCCAGTACCGGTACAATCGATCATGAGCATCCCGGTACGGTCATCTCATCGGCTCATCATTCAGGCATCGACCACGCAGGAAACGGGTTGCACTCTTGAAAGCCCTGTTGATGCCAGTACGTATACGTGGGCCGCTGAATGCTCGCATCGTCGAGTTTTTTCACTTGCTCGGGCGTGAGATTCCAGCCGACCGCGCCGAGGTTCTGCTGCAACTGTTCCTCTTTGCGCGCGCCGATCAGCACGGTTGCTACCGTCGGACGCTGCAACCGCCAGTTCAGCGCGATCTGTGGCACCGTCTTGTCCGTTTCGGCGGCGATGGCTTCGAGCGCATCAACGACGTTGTACAAGTACTCGTCTGGCACCGGCGGGCCTATCTCCGCCGTTTTGTGCAAACGGCTCGATTCAGGCAGCGGCTAACCGCGGCGAATCTTGCCCGTCAGACGTCCCTAACCCAACGGACTCCACACGATCGCGCCAATGCCCGCATCGAGACCGAGCGGCATCAGTTCCCACTCGTAATCGCGGCCGATCAGCGAATAGTAAGTCTGATTCACCACATAGCGCGGATAGCCATACCGGTCCGCCACATCCAGCGATTTCTGCAGATGCCAGCCCGAGAAATTCGACGCGCCCGTATAGCGGATCTTGCCCGCGCGCACGAGATCGTTCAGTGTAGAAAGGAAAGCGTTTCTTCGACAGGTGTCATCGGACAGGTGTCATCGCATCGAAACCATGTAGCTGAAAGATGTCGATGTAATCCGTCTGCAAGCGCCTGAGCGCCGCGTTCACCGCTTCGATGAAATGGAATCGCGACGAGCCGACACTGTTTGGCTGGTCCGGATCGTTGCGAAAGGTCGCTTTCGTAGAGATGATGGCTTTCATAACGGCGGCCTTTCAACGCTTCGCCCAGAATGGATTCCGATGCGCCGCCCGAATAAACGTCCGCGCTGTCGAACTCGTTCACATCGGTTTCGCCCCACGTCTTGAAGAATTCGCCCTTGCCGCCGGACGTGCTCTTGCCGAAGCTCAACACGGGAACCTTGAAACCCGATTTGCCCAAATGTCGAAAATGTCGAAATTCCATTGCTTCTCCTCGATTGAATGTTTCATCGACGAGACTAACGCAACGGGCCGACACTCGCAGCGGGCGCGCTATGGTCTATTTGCCGCGCGTTTATCGAGCGATTCGTAGATCGGCGGACAACGCAAGAGCATGGGAACGGTCATCTCCGTGACCAGCACTATGCTTGCGACGCTGCCCGCGCCGGCTGCGAGCAATATACGCGTTCGCTCCGCACCTGAAAACAAGGCCTATTCGATGCGCGATGGATGTCCCCCATCTGCACGATCGGCCCTTCGCGGTCGGCCCTTCGCGGCCAAGCGCGAGTCCCGCGCCTATGGCGAGCACGCCGCCGATAAATTTGATCGGTATCAATCTGAGCGGCGCGGGCGGCAAGTTGCCGCGCAACACGGCTTCGACATGAGGAATGCCTCTGCCGCCCGTCATCGGCGCGAAATGAACGACGAGCCACGTCGCAAGTGCGGTTGCCGCCGCCGCCCCGAAACTACGAGGAAAAAGGCGTATTCGTGGCCTGCGTGTCCCCACGCGACGAGTTCGTTGCGCCGCCACATGAATCAGCGCGTTCGAGCGAGAAACGAAACAGCGTGCCGAGCGCGCTAGTCGCCGCGCCGACAATGAGCGACGCCACCGCAAGCGTGACAAGCCCTTTGTTTTCGTCATCGTTCATGGCAGAACACGTGGCCCTGTGATCGATGCAGCGTATCACCGAAAAAAAAGCCTCGGGCATGGTGCTTGCAAATGCTTGACGCAATGTGACCGCGAACATGCCATGCAAGAAGACCCTTTATCGCGCGATGCCGGGCGCATCGATCCTCTGAATGAATCGTTCTTCGAGCCCGGACGCAACTGCGCGAGCGTGCGTCACGCAGACCGCTTCAGCCTGCTGATCGACGGCGCGGATTATTTCCGCGTGTTGCGCGAAGCGATCGCGCGTGCGGAGCGCACAGTGTTCATCCTCGGCTGGGATATCGACAGCCGCATGAAGCTCACGCCCGAAGGTTCGGACGATGGTTTTCCCGAAACGCTCGGCTACTTCCTGCATGCCGTCGCCGCGAAGAAGCGCCGCCTGCGCATCTACATTCTCGCGTGGGATTTTGCGATGCTCTACGCGTTCGAACGCGAATGGCTGCCCGTGTTTCGTATGGGCTGGCGCACGCATCGGCGCATCGCGTTTCAGATGGACGGCAAGCATCCGATGGGCGGTTCGCAGCATCAGAAGATCGTTGTGATCGATGATCGGCTCGCGTTCGTCGGCGGTCTCGATCTCACGCGTTCACGCTGGGACACCACGAAGCACGAAGCCGACGACCCCTTGCGACGCGATGCAAACGGCGCACCGTATCAGCCGTTTCACGATGTCCATTCCATGTTCGATGGCGACGCTGCACGCGAAATCGGCATGCTCGCACGCGAGCGCTGGGAGCGCGCGTGCGGCAGAAAGCTTGCGATTCGCGCGCATCGTGTGGCGTTGACACAGGACGCGTGGCCGCCTTCGCGCGGCATCGATCTGGACAACGTAAACGTTGCGATCTCGCTCACCGAGCCCGCCTACATGGGCCGCGACAGCGTGCAGCAGATCCGCACGCAATATCTCGATGCCATTGCGCGCGCGAGGCGCGGCATCTACATCGAAAATCAGTATTTCACGTCGGGTTCGATCGGTGCTGCCTTGAGCGAGTCGCTTTCGCGCGAGGAAGGTCCGGACCTGACCATCGTTGTGCCACGCAATCAAAGCGGCTGGCTTCAGGAAGTGACGATGGGCGTGTTGCGCACGCGCCTGCACACGCTCCTCAAAAATGCGGACAAACACGGCCGTTATCGCTTATTGAGTCCCGAGGTTCCGGGCCTGGGCGAAGCGATTGTGAATGTGCACAGCAAGCTCATGATCGTCGATGACGAACTGCTTATCGTCGGTTCCGCGAATCTGAACAATCGCTCGATGGTGCTCGACAGCGAATGCAACGTCTCGATCGATGCCGGCGCGGACGCCCGAATCCGTCGCGCGATTGCGAAGATGCGCGACACGCTGCTAGCCGAACATCTCGGCTGTACGATCGCGGACATCGTGCGCGAACGCGAGGCGCGCGGCGGTACTAACGCGGCGATTCTCGCCTTGCAGCACGAGCGCGAAAAATATCGCACGCTGATCGATCTCGATCCGCAGATCTCGCCGGAACTCGATCAGATCATTCCGCCCGATGCGCTTATCGATCCCGAAACGCCGATTGCTGCCGATGAACTCGTCGATCAGTTCGTGCCTGCGGAAAAGGCCCGTCCGCTGATCGGATGCTATGCCATGTTGGGCGTGCTCGCGTTGCTCGTGGTCGGGCTCGCAGTGGTGTGGCACTGGAAGCCGCTGGCGAGCTACCTGAATGTGAAATCGCTGACGAATGCGACTCGGCATATCGAAGCGCTGCCGCTCGCGCCGTTGTGGATCGTGCTCTGTTATGTGGCGGCGGCGGTCGTGTCCGTGCCTGTCACCTTGCTGATCGCGACGATGGGCATCGTGTTCGGCGCGGGATGGGGCGGGTTATATGCGTTCATCGGCACGATAGTGGCGGCGGCCGTATCGTTTTGGATCGGCAACTGGCTCGGGCGCGGCACCGTGCGCAAGCTCGCTGGCGCGCGTATCAACCGCTTGTCCGAACGCGTGGCGAAGCGCGGCATCGTGGCGGTCGTCGTGTTGCGGCTGCTGCCGGTCGCGCCATTCGCCATCGTCAATCTCGTGGCGGGCGCTTCGCATATCCGCATGCGCTACTTCATGATCGGCACGATACTCGGCATGGGGCCGGGCATCTTTCTGACGGTCGCATTCGCGCATCAACTGGCCGCATCGTTGCGGCGTCCGACGGCGGGTTCCTTCGCGGTGCTGATCGGCATCGGTGCAGTATTGATCGGCCTGTCGATGTTGTTGCAGCGCTTTCTCGGCGGCGCAGACAAGAAGGCCGACGTCCACGAAGGCGCCCCGAGCGATGCCGATAAACCCCGCGCCAGCGACGAAGCCGAACGCGCGCAACGTTTGCGCGAGAAGAGCGGCAAGGGCCTGCCGCGCGATGCATCGTCGTCCCGGCGTTCTGACGAGATCAGTTCATGACATTGATGCACAAACCCGGCATCGATCAGCCGCCGATGACGCTCACTGGCGAACGCGAACTGCGCATCGCCACTTACAATCTACATGGCGCAGTCGGCATCGACGGCAAGTTCGCGCCGGAGCGAATAGGCGAAGTGCTCGCCGAAATCGATGCAGATATCTTCGCATTGCAGGAGGTCCCCCTGGGCGGCGCGAATTCGCCCGATCTGCTTGCCGTGCTACAATACATGACGAATCTCAACGCGGTCGCCGGTCCCACGCTGGAGACGCCCGCGCGGCGCTACGGGAATGCGGTGCTCACGCGCTATCCGGTGCGCGCGGTGCACATGCTCGATCTCTCCTTCAAGAGCCTCGAACCGCGCGGCGCGCTCGATGCCGATATCGACTGCAACGGCGAAGTATGGCGCGTCGTGGCGACGCATCTGGGCCTGGCATCGAGCGAAAGGCGCGTGCAGGTGGAGCAGGTGTTGCAGCGTTTCGACACGCCCGAGCTGCCTGTCATCTTGCTCGGCGATCTGAATGAGTGGTTCGTTTATGGCCGCACGCTCAGGCGGCTGGTCACGCATTTTCATCGCGCGAGCGCCTTGCGTACGTTTCCTACGCGCTATCCGCTGTTCGCGCTGGATCGCATCTGGGTGCATCCGGGTGAGCGGCTGATGCGTGTGGATGTGCATCGCACGCGACTTTCGTGTGTCGCATCGGATCACTATCCGCTCATTGCGCATATCCGTGCGTGAGTCGATGAATGACCGCTGTCATGTATCGAATCATGGTTTCGATACATGATTCAAGGGTATTTCGATCAGTCTGTCTCTCGAACACGCTCACCTTTGAGCGCCGCACTCCAAAAAAACCCCCTATAAAAGCGATATAAAACGCAAAAAGACTCGCACGAACTCGCCCGGCATATGTAGAATCCGCGGTGATGCGAACGCATATGTGCGATCGTATTCAGACATCAGTTATCACTGACCAACACAGGTAGGAGAAATATGCCGACTTCCGCTAAAATCGCTGCAAAGAAAGCACCGGCCAAGAAGGCCGCAGCCAAGACCCCGGTCGCCAGGAAAGCAGCAAAGAAGGTAGCCGCCAAGTCTGTCGTCGCAGCAAAGAAGACCACCACGGGTGCACCGTCGCCGATCAAGGACACTTTCACTAAGGCGTCGCTGGCAGCACACCTTGCTGAACGTGCCGCTGTCGATGTGAAGGCGGTCAAGCAAGTGTTGGTCGCGCTCGAAGACACCATCCTCGGTTCGGTTCACAAGAAGGGCGCTGGTGAATTCACGCTATCGGGTCTGTTGAAGATCTCGGCGCAAACCGTGCCGGCGAAGAAGAAGCGCTTCGGCAAGGATCCGTTCACGGGCCAGGAGCGCTGGTTCTCGGCCAAACCGGCAAGCGTGCGTATCAAGGCACGCGCGCTGAAAAAGCTGAAGGACGCAGTGGCTTAAGGCTTCCTTTATAGCTGTTCGTTCCATGCTTCGATCCCATTCGCGGGATCGTTGAGCGAATGGAAAGAGGCTGACTTTCCTTAGGGAAACGTCAGTCTCTTTGTTTATTCGCTCAAGTTATTTGCTTCCCGAAAGATCACGCCAAGCCAGTCCGCAAAAACCCGCACGCGCGCCGAAAGCTGACGGTTGTGCGGAGACAGCACCGAGAGAGGCATGGGCGGCGGCGCAAGCTCGGGCAGCACGCATGGCAGACGTCCATTCGCAAGCTCTTCCTTTATTCGATAGCGCGGCACCTGAATGATGCCGAGTACCGCTAATGCCGCTTGCGTATAAATCTCGACGCCCGTCACGGAGATCGATGGCGTCAACTCGACGCTCTTCACTGCGCCGTCCACGGTAAATTCGAGCGGTATGCCTCGACCCGTTCCGCTCGATATGTAATTTACCGCGCGATGCGATGCCAGTGCATCGATATCCTTTGGCATGCCTTCACGCGCGAGATACGCGGCACTGGCCACCGTCACCTGTTCGAGCAGCGCGACGCGCCGGCCTATCATCGACGAATCCTGCAACGTGCCGGCGCGCAGCACGCAATCCACGCCTTCACGCACGAGGTCGACGAAGCGGTCGTCTTCGCCAATCTGCAATTCGATCTGCGATAGCGCTCCAGAAACGCAGGCAGTTGCGGCACGATGAAGTTACTTTGCCAGCGTCCCTTGCAGGTTCACGCGCAGCAGCCCTTTCGGCTCCGCATGCCTGAACGAGCCTTCGGCTTCTTCCAGATCGGCAATCAGGCGCACGCAGCGCCGGTAATGCTCCTCGCCGTCATGCGTGGGCCGTACCGTGCGCGTGGTGCGTTCGAGCAGACGAGCGCCGAGCCGCTCTTCCATGCGCTTCATCAGATTGGTGACGGTGGCGCGCGGCATTTGCAGATCGTCGGCGACTTGCGTGAAGCTATGTCTTTCAGCGATCCGCATAAACACCTGCATTTCCTGAAAGCGATCCATGTTCTTGTCGATTGTTGAAGCAGTTGGAACGATGATACTAAGCTGCTTACGATAATCGCGGAAACGGAATGATCCATCATGCTGTTCATCGATTAACTCTTCTTGAGGAGCGGCATCATGAGTCAGACGGATAACAAGCGTGTGGCAATCGTGACGGGCGCATTTCGCGGCATTGGCGCGGAGTTTGCGCGGCGTCTTGCGAAGGAAGGCTTCGCGGTGGCGATCACCTATGCATCCAGCGCGAAAGAAGCGGAGGCGCTGGCTGCGGAGTTGGGCACGGAATCCATTGCAGTGAAAGCGGACGTGGCAAATCCGGATGATGTGAAGTGCATGTTCGAAACGGTCGAGGCGCGACTCGGACGCGTCGCTGTGCTCATCAACAACGCAGGCGTTCTGAAGACAATGTCGCTCGCCGACACGAGCGACGCCCTCTTTAATCAGACGTTCGACATCAACGTGCGCGGCACAACACGCTGCGCGAAGCAGCGGCGCGCCTGAACGATGGCGGACGCATCATCAATTTTTCGAGCACTGCGTTGGCGCTGAACATGCCGGATTACGCCATTTATAACGCGACGAAAGCGTCGCGTCGAGTCGTTCACGCATGTCTTTGCGAAGGAGTTGCGCGGACGCAGGATTACCGTGAATGCGGTCGCGCCGGGACCGGTTGCCGCGTGGGTCAATGGTCAGGTGTTGCGCGCGAACGGCGGGCTGGCTTAAAGAAGGCTCAGCGCCAGCTGATCGCTGACGAAACTGGAACGAGGGCGGCGCGTTGAAATGCGTTTGGCCGATACAGGCTTGCCAGCCACAGCCGCGACAACCTGAGGCGTGAGATCGAACGCAGGCCGCGCATCGCATGCGATCCATTCCATCGATGCAAGGCGTTTCGCAGTCAGGCTATAAACGCCGGCATCGAAGAGGCGTGCTTCGGTGGATGAGGCGAGCAGCGGTGCGATCTCTTCACGCGTGGCGCAGGTGCTGACATAGCACCACCGGTCGATCACTTGCCACGCTTCGCGTCCCGTCGATGCATCGCGTTCCGCGGGGCGATCGGTCCTTCATGCGGCCATCGCATGTGACGGGTGCTTGTAAAAGTTTCCAGCGCGCGCCGCATGATCCGCCAGCAATTCGACGCCCGCGTAGGCGCTGAGGCATCGCCTGACCTGATAGCCGAAGCAGCTGCGCAACGGCGCGGTCTTTTCGAGGCCGAGCGTCGCGTGACAGAAATTGTGTTCATCCGCGAGATGACGCAGAAAGCTTAGCTTCAGCAGCCGATTATGCGTCGGCTGCAAGCCTTCACGAGCTTCGCTTCGAGCAGCAGCGCGCCGAGTTCGCCGACCGTCTCGCGGCACTCGATACGCCGGATCGCCTGCGATATCGACAAGTCCTTCGCCAGCCGGTGATCGCCCGAAAAATGCGACGCCACACGCTGCCTCAGATTAATGCTCTTGCCGACGTAAAGCGGCATGGCATCGTCGCCATGGAAGAGGTAGACGCCCGGCGTCGATGGCAGCGTTTTCAGCGTGCCTTCCGGCAGCGCCGGCGCGAGCGATTCGAACGTGGGCTGACCGCGCAGCATGGCATCGTCGATGCCCGTCAGGCGTTCGATGAACGGCGGCACCGGCACGCCCGGATCGACCAGTACGCTCCAGCGCTCGATGCCCGCAGTGCTCGCCTCCACGACGTCGATTTCGGTAATGCGGTCTACGGTGGCGTCGCTGCCGGCGGTTTCCAGATCGACGAATACAATGGGGCGGCACGAGGTTCGCGAGCAGGGCCTCGGCAATAAATAAAGTCCGAGTCGGTGGCGTGTTGATGCATACCCGATGAGTCTACGCCATTCAAGCGTGCTGATGAGATGCCAATAAAACGATTATACGCATGATGTAGCGATTGCGCGTCGCATCTCCAATGCGCCATGCAATATGCGTTAGTACAATACGGCTTGGCAGAAGTCAGGAAGAATCGACATAACTTATTGCGTGGGCATGCGCGTGGACGAGGGGCTCGTGTTCCTGTCCGACACGCGCACCAACGCCGGCGTGGACCACGTGAGCGCCGCGCGCAAGATGGCTGTTTTCGAACAGCCCGGAGAGCGCGTGATCGTGCTGCTCGCGGCGGGCAATTTCGCGCTGACGCAGGCCGTCACGCATCTGCTCGCGAACCCACGGACCCACGCGCCCACGCTCTACAGCGTGTCCACGATGGCGGAAACCGCACGTATCGTCGGCGATGCGGTGCGTGAAGTGCACCGCCGCGATACATTGTCGCTCGCGGAATTCAGCGTCGATTTCAATTGCAGCTTCATTCTCGGCGGCCAGATCGAGGGCCAGCCGCCGCGTCTGTTCATGATTTACGCGGCGGGGAATTGCATCGAAGCGACGCGCGCGTCGCCGTATTTCCAGATTGGCGAATCGAAGTACGGCAAGCCGATCATCGACCGTGTGATCACGCCTCGCCGCTCGACGAAGTCGCCAAATGCGCGCTCATTTCGATGGACTCGACGCTGAACTCGAATCTCTCGGTCGGGCTGCCGCTCGACTTGCTCGTGTACGAGAGCGTCACGCGCTTCGCCACGCTCGATAACACGACAGCACGTATTACCAAATGATCCATCTCACCTGGGGCGAGCGGCTTCGGCAGATTTTCGGCGAGATTCCGAATCGGTGGTGGACGAATCTGGAGGAACGTGCCGCATCGTCCGCGCGAGGCGCGGGCTGCGGTGCCGCGCCTCGTCATCGGCGACCTGCCCACGGCGTCCGACGCGCCCGCGCAAACGCTAGCCGAGGAGTGACGCGCCGGAGCAATAAGCGAAGCGCATCTAGCGCGCGTTGGAAGGGCATTGCAGCGGGTTCCGGCTCGTGGCGATGCCTTCCTTGATGCGCTGCATCCGGTGCGGCGAATCGGCCAGCACGGCATCCATGTCGAGATACGCGGCCGCGCGATAACCCGCTTCATCGTCTATGCCGATCGCCATCAAGTGCGCCGCGCCGTTCTGTCGGAAGCAGGCGACGGCCTCGCGCGTCCAGAGCGTCGTGTTCACCGGCGAGCGTGCTTCGCCCAGCGTGAACGTTTCGGCCAGTTCCATTTTTCGTGTGTACTCGACGCGGCCCACTTTTCGGCAGGAGGCGGCGCGGTGCATTCCTGCGCGAGCGCTACGTTCGCCAGCCGCGTGCGCGTGTGGCATCGCGTGATTCGAAGACGCGTGTTTTGGGATATCCGGCGAAAGCCGTTTGTATACGCGGCATCGGTCGAATAGAGCAGCACGTGCGGCCACGCGTTTTGCTCATCCAGCACGCGGGCGATGGCGGCGGGCAGCGCTTTCATGTCGAGCATCACGGTGATGGACGGCGGAATCGCGCGTAAAGCTTCGCTTAGCGTCGGCGTGCGTTGCGGGCTGTCGCGGTAGGGATAGGTGCGCGCGCCGTCTTTACCGGCAATGGCGAAGTTGTAAGCCGCGTTCAGGCGTTGCAACGCTTCCAGATCGACAGTGGCGACGCTGCCCTTGCCATCGGTATTCGCGGAAAGATCTGCCGGGCGATAGAGCACCGGCACGCTGTCGCGCTTGCGCCACTAGCGGCGACTTTTAGGCGCCACCTGTTGAGCCTCATGAGACGGCGCGCCCAGCGCACGCAGTTGCCGGTAGATGGCAGCCCCACGGCGCCAGTGTTTAAGCTGGATTGCCCACAACCGGTGACGCCTCCTTCGTCCAACTCACGCCAGACCCCGTGG